>CALSAT010000228.1:0-6446 GCA_943372905.1 Bacteroides fragilis
AAAGCAATTATTGTAGTACCTGCGCAAAACGTAGTGACGAAAGTGCCGATCCGCGACACCGTAACTGTGGGGTTGGTAGGTATGCACCTGGTACGTAATGTATCGAATAAGGGCGGAGACTGGATATGGAGTTCGTTTGAACAAATTGATAATTCTCCGGAATGCCCTAATGGTAAATGCCCGACAGAAGCGACCGTCTTTTCATTTTATAATCCTGGCTGCACAGGATGTAAGCTGAATACGGCGCCTTCTGCTCCGGGCAATAATTTTCTGTGGTCGGTAGCGCAGGGCACAGCCAGGCAATATGGCCGCCAATATGCTGTGGGAGGATATGGTTCACAAATTGGAAGGATCAACCCGGTGGAAAAATCAACAGATTCTATTTCTACTTTATGGCGAAACAAATTGCAAAAGGCCGGTAGTGTATGGCAATATTACCGGCTTATTGGTAGTCAGTGGCTGAATGCAGAAGACAGCCGTGGCCTCGGTAATATATATGGAATCCCTGTAGCACAGGCCAACACATCGATGGAGTCTTATTTACAGATCGTAAACACAAAGACAGGCGGCGGCAGTTGTATGAACTGCCATGGGTTTGCAACGGGCAGTTTTGATAAGCTGAATGCCAACCTGAGTTTCACATTAGGCTATCCACCGGTTGATTCAAATAAATGTAAAACATCCACAAAATAAATTCAAATATCAGCACTATTATGAAAGCACCTGTTCCTATCTATATATACCTGCAGGCACTTGGCGGAAAATTCCTGGGCCCCAATGCTTTTGATAATCCCGGGATACAGCTGTCACTACAGTATTCAATGGGAACAGTTCCTGTTGAATACGTAGTGACACCCAATGTAACAGACGATGGTGTTATATCTTCCGTTTTTACTAATGGCAGCACTTCCTTCCTGCCAATACTTACTATGCCGGAGTCGGGCAGCGGCAGCCCGGCTGTTAATTACTTAACTCCTGATGCTAATACAGTGGTAGGGAAAACATCTGTCTTTTTGCCCAATGCCAACGAAACAGCTACTCTTACAGTGAATATACCGACCCCGTCAAGAAAAGCTATTGTGCTGACTGTTCCTGTACTGCTGAATCCGCAACAGGTGAATTATAAAGTAACGGTGGTGGTGCCGGGCCTGTTACTGACACCCAATACCAATACGCTGGTGCCTCCCAATACGATCTCGGTATTTGTGGCTATGATGTGTGGCTGCAAAGTGACTATCGGCAAAACAACCTCGTTTTGGACCTATACGGACTTTAGTGTATCAGCAAGGATCACCTATAAAGATGGAACGGAAGTGCAGGTAAACTTATCATTTGATCAGCAGGTGAATCTTTCACTCTTTACGGCTGTGGTTGAGAATTTTGATAATATAAGCCGGGTAAACTTTGGGGCACAACAAAAAAGCACCGGTAATTATGGAGCTTTACTACAGCAATTTTAATGATGCGAGACAATTGGGGTTAGATAACAGGAGATGTATTATTATACATCTCCTTCTTTGTATGACAGTATTAACTCGCCGATGCGGGTGGTTACTTTACGGTATTTTATCCCGGCCTTATCCAGCATGAACTTAGATGCTTTGAAAACATCGCTGCCTTCATACTTATCAGAGAGGTAGATCACCTCTGTAATGCCGGATTGTATAATAGCCTTAGAACATTCATTGCAGGGAAAAAGCGCCGTGTATATCTTACAGCCGCGGAGGTCCATGCCGATATTATTTAAAATTGCATTCAGCTCTGCATGGCATACATAGGGATATTTTGTATCAAGAAAATCTCCATTCTTTTCCCAGGGGAAATCATCATCATCGCAGCCGATGGGTAACCCGTTGTATCCGGCACCTACTATTTTATTCTTTTCGCTTACAATACAGGCGCCTACCTGAGTGCTGGGATCTTTGCTCCGTTTGGCAGAGAGCAAGGCTACTCCCATAAAGTATTCATCCCAGGAAATATAGTCTGTTCTCTTTTTCAATTGTATTTATTTATGTATAAATAAGAATTAATTATAGCCACGAATGTAGTGTATTGGAATAAATATTACACAGGAGACAGGCAGACTTATGTGTATGAATGAATAGATATCACAGCGTAATCATTGTACCGGTAGATATGTTCCTTAAACTATACTGGCACTAAAGTGCTGAGCTTTACTTCAGCATCTTTTCCCCGCAGCCGTATGGAGCCCAGAAATTGAGTATTGTACTTCTTGGTAAGTTGCAAGGCATTAATAAGGTCATCCGAGGCTATGATCTCAGCATTGAATTCTTTGCATTTTCCCTGGATACGGCTGGTGGTGTTCAATACATCTCCTGAGAAAGTAATATCTCTTTTAATGATACCCACTTCCCCGGCTACGACATAGCCACAATGGATGCCGGCTTTGAAGCCGGGTACCAGCCCGTATTTCTTCATATAGGAGTCACTATGTTTGAGGATCTCTTTTTTCATGTCGAAGAAACAATCTATGCAGCGGGTATGCTGCAGCCCGTCTTCATATTTCCAGGCTATTACCACTTCATCACCCACATACTGGTATATTTCGCCCTTATTATCCATGATAGGGTTAGTGATATCGGTAAAAAATGTTTTTAATAACTGGTGGTATCTTTCATCGCCCAGTTTTTCTGCAATGGTGGTGGAAGCATTAAGATCAACAAACATGAAAATGCGCTGTTCTGTCTTTGGTGTCTGATATTTTCCGCTGATCATATTCCACATGTTCCCTTCACCGAATTTTGTATTGAACTGCAGCATGATCTGTGTTAAAGCTACCACCGGTGACCAGATAATGATATTCTTTGCATGAAGTTTGTTTGTCAAAAAGGCGGTGAAAGCTTCTTTTGTTTCAGGATCAGAAAATGATTTACCAGTTTGCAGCGGCGCAGCAATCAATGCAAGTGCTATGGTAATGATGGATACTACCACTATGAAGGACAGCACTACAGCCGTCACAGTAAACCAGTAGGGCTTATCCCTGTATTTTTCATTTACATAATACACAAGGAAACTGCCACCCATAAGTGCGCCCAGCAAAGCAGCCACCAGGTTAAACATCAGGTTATTAATAATAGAAAATTCTGGTACTAGTCCGGCTGATAAACCAGAGGTTAGCAGAAAATAATCATAAAAAGTAACAAGTACCCCTATGCAAAGCCAGGCAATTATGATGATACCTAATTTGGTAAGCTTCAGCCGTTGTCTTTGTGTCATGCAGGCAGATTTAGCTTACCAAACATACAAAGTATAGCTGAGGGTGCAAGTGTTAGCCAAAACCCTATTCATTTGCCCGGGAAATAATAAAATAACTAAAACTATATTCTGCCTTCCAGATAAGTTTCTTCTGTAGTGGGAGTGGTGCTGCCGCCGGCTTTTTCTAATGTAACACTAAAGGCGGTAGCACCAGCGGGCATATTATTCATTTCAATGAAACGGCCCCTTATTTCATCCTGTATTATTCCCACACTCACCATTTTGCCATCTACATTGGCCCACAGTTGGTAGTCCCTGCTTGAAGATGATTTTGGCAGATGATGTATCATCACATATAGTTTACCGGTCTTTTTGTCCCAAAACATAGTGCAACGGCAAATGGTATGAGATCCCACTCCATACATGGCTACCGGTGTAATGGCCGGGTTGGTAAGTACCTCGTAATCTGATACCGGCAAGGATGAACTGCCGTTCACAGCCACCGGTTTTTTGGTTTGCCTGTATTGGTAAAAGTTAAGCCCCAGGCTGATGAGTAATAAGACAGAGGCCGCAGCCGCAAACGGCTTTAACCAGTTCTTTCTTTGTGTGGCGATATTTATAACAGGGGCAGGCGTATTCATCGCGGCAAGCGAAGCAAGAATACGTTTATCAGTGGCTTCATCCGGCAAAGTAGTTTGGCCCTGCATATTCTTTTCCATAGCCATCTCATATTCCTGAACAGCCTTGGCCAGTTCCGGATACTGGCTGCGTAATTGCTCCAGTTCCACCTCTTCTTCCGGACTACAAAGCCCCATCACATAGGTTTCAATGATGCCTGATGATATGTATTCTTTTATATCCATCTACACAAATTGTTTTCTTAATTCCAATAATGCATTGCGCAATCGTGTCTTCACCGTTCCTAACGGGATGTTTAAAGCAGTAGCGATCTCTTCCTGCGTAAAACCATTATAATAAGACAGCTCAATTACATTTTTATAATCTTCTCTTAATTGATGAACCTGCTGCCGCAAACCTATCCGGTTAATATTATCTGTTTCAGTACGATTGTTCTCTATAGCAATAACGTAATTATCAAGGTTTTCGTTTTTAGCCTGAGATTTATACACCTTGGACCGTAATTTATTGATAGCAGCATTCCGGGTCACCCTTACCAGCCAGGTAAATAAACGACCTTTATTTTCATCGTATTTATCGATTTGCTGGTAAACAGTTATGAAAACTTCCTGGAGAACATCATTAGCGGTTTCTTTGTCAGCAATCAGTTGCAGTATCACATTATATAAGGAACCCCGGTAATTCATATACAGGCTGTGATAAGCAGCATTATCACGATTCCTCAGGCCGGCGAGCAGTTCTTCTTCTGTATATATTTTTAATGCTGCCAAGGGAGATTGTTCTGGTAACAAATATGGTTAATAAAAAGGATGGAAAAGAATAAATCAAAATATTTTTTTTCTTTAAAACCTTTCGTCCAAATATTCTGTATCTGGTAGTGTATACGCTTCCTGCCGTCCAACAATTGCTGCAGTGCACCAGCTCTTGTGGATGCCCCAATGAAGAATCCTATAAGTACTTATACCTGTGAAAGAAATCCTGGAATCAGCATTTATAAACTTCAACAAAAAATCAACAATTATGAGACTAAATAATAATACTTTAGTAACAGCCATTATGGCTGTCGTAACTCTGGCTTCCTGCCAGAAGGAAAAAGGCTTTGTAGAGGCCGTCAACAACGACGCTGTAACAACAGCAAAAAATTCCTTAACTGAACCGGGCGAGGATCTTTCAGGCAGAGGAAATAACCGGGGGTTTGTATATACCCTTTCCAATCAGGCCAAAGGTAATATGGTAAAAGTATATAAGCGGGCTGGTGATGGCAAACTGACCTATACTGCATCCTATGCGGCCGGTGGAAACGGTTCAGGTGGTGGTCTCGGCAACCAAGGGGCAGTTGTTATCAGCGATGATAATAATGTACTGCTTGCTGTAAATGCCGGGAGCAGCAGTATTTCTTCTTTTAAAATTACTGGCAGTGGATTGAATCTTAAATCTACAGTAAGCAGCGGCGGTACCACTCCAATAAGCATTGCGCAGCACGGAAATATTGTTTATGTATTGAATGGAGGGGGAATGGGGAATATATCCGGCTTCAGACTGGGGGAGAACGATAAACTGACACCGATACCGAATTCCACCAGACCATTAAGCTCAGCTTCGGCAGGTGCTGCACAAATATCTTTTGTACGGAATGGTAAAGTATTGGTTGTAACAGAAAAAGCAACTAATAAGATCATTACTTACACCATAAATGAATGGGATCGCCCGGGAGTAATGCACAGCTTGGTATCTGCCAGCCCCACTCCATTTGGTTTTGCCCCTGGTCGTTTCGGCAATATCTATGTTTCTGAAGCAGTAGGAGGGGCTCCGAATGCAAGCAATGTATCTTCTTATAGAATAGGATTTGATGGCAGTATAAGTCTTACACAAGGGCCTGTAACCACTGGTCAAAGCGCTGCTTGCTGGGTAGTACTAACAGAAGATGGCAAAAACATCTTCACTACCAACACAGCCAGCAATACAATTTCCTCATATAACGTAAATCCTAACGCAGGCAGTATTAATCTCTTTCAGTCTATAGCGGCTACTTCAGATATGGGACCCATAGATGCTGCGCTGACCGATAATTCGAAGTACTTGTACGTACTCAACGCAGGCAGTCATACCATTACCGCATATGCCGTAGCAAATAATGGAACACTTACTGCTTTGCAAACCATTTCTGGATTGCCAGCGGGAGCGAACGGATTAGCGGCTAATTAATTTAATACATAGTAAAACTTAGTTTATATGACAATAGTTAAAGAAACCCGCATCATTATCACCTCGGCAGTAGTTTTTTCAACGATGATCATAGCAACAATGTTTTTAGTGTACCGTAATATACAAAACACTGTTGCGGTTGACAACCCGAAAGAAAACCTGGCAGACAGGAGTATGGTCGTGGCGATGCCGGTACAAAATCCAAAATGAAGAAAATGCAGTTGATGTAAAGTTGGTCCCTGCGTTCCCTGGTCAGTCAACGGCCGGGGAACTATTATAACATTTAAAAAACCAATAAGTATGATAAGAACAATTTCTTTCGCCCTTTTATTACTGTTTTTTACAGCTTGTAAAAAAAGTGCCCTTGATAACACAGAAGAAACATT
>CALSAT010000229.1:0-6439 GCA_943372905.1 Bacteroides fragilis
CTCGGTTGCTTCTTTTGTGTTTGCATCTATCACTCTTACACCAACAGCTTTCTGTTTTTGTTCATCATATACAATGGAATGCACGACCGAATGGGGACGGATAGTCAGGTTGCCCGTCTTCATTGCCCATGGCAAGGTGGAGGAGTTGGAACTGAAATATCCGCCGAGCGGGCAGCCTCTCATGCACAGGTTCCTGTTCATACATTGCGCACGGCCCTGGTCCAGGTGTATTTGCTTCGGATCGGTAATATGTGCCCAGCGGCCGGATACGTAGTGACGGTTAAATTTTTCTTTCAGCACTTTTTGAAAATGCTTCTCTACCGCATTTAATTCGTATGCTGTTAAGAATTCACCGTCCGGCATAGAAGGTATGCCATCATAGCTGCCGCATACGCCGATAAATTTTTCTACATGGCTGTACCAGTCTTTTATATCATTATACCCAATGGGAAAGGATTCTCCATAGCCGTACCGCTTTGGTGCAGTGAAATCATATTCGCTCCATCTTGCACAAGCCCTGCCCCATGTCAATGATTTACCACCTACCTGGTAGCCTCTCACCCATTGAAAAAGTTTTTCCTGCAGATACGGATGGTCGGCATCTTTTACAAAGAAATGCTGTGTGTCTTCTGAATAACCGGCTGCCTTGCTTATGAGTGGATTTTGTTTTCTGGTCTCATTGGTAATAGAACCGCGGTGGGGGAGTTCCCATCTTGACAGGTTAGCAGTGGGATAATCTTTGATATGTTTTACATCGCGCCCCCTTTCCAATACCAGGGTCTTCAATCCTTTTTCACACAACTCTTTTGCCGCCCAGCCACCGCTGATGCCGCTTCCGATAACGATCGCATCGTACCGGCTGGCGTCTGTGCCTTTTGTATTTATATGTAAGCTGTCCGGCATACCTACTTGCGAGTACCGCCCCAAAATGGGACAAGCAATCTCCTACTAATTTTATGTTACCAGCTTCAGTTCTCTGATCATCGTTCCTTGTGTCACTCACTTCATCGTCCCGTTCGCTAATCATCAAATACACTTCCGCCATATTGAACCTCTTTGGGATGTTTTTCATTATCACATCCACACTTTTGCATATTTCTGCATTACAAAGCCTTCTTCTTAAACAACACACTATCCAAACTCAACGCTCCCGGCCCGGTAAACAAGAATACCACACTTAATAATATGAAAAGGAAGGGATGCTGGTCTCCCTGGAATATCTTTCCTTTATCGCCCAAGATAAAAATGATACCGGCAAAGGCGGCAATTGCAATTATTGCTGCTAACCTGGTAAATAACCCGAGCACAAAGCCAATACCTGCCAGCAGCTCAGCTATCTTTCCTGCATATGCCCATGCCGCCGGATTGGCGTATTTTCTTTCCACAAACCAGCCAGTGTACATTTTCATCTTTTCTGCATCGAAGGTTTCCCAACCGTGCCATACCAGTAAAATACCAGTGATGAGCCTTACCAGTGCAATTCCGAAATCCTGACCTGCGGGTGATGATGAAAAGAATTTGTTCATGAAAAAAATATGATTATGCTGAATAATATTCGCCGCCACGTAATATGGCGTACGGTTGACCGATTCCCTCTGCTTCCCTTACAAAATCAAGTACATTGGCCGTGTTAAATAAAAACATATCATAATGACAAGGAATAACACAGTTTACCCCTAAAAGCTTAGCCAATTGAGCAGCCTCTTTTACATCCAGATTACCTGCTACTTTTCGGGCCGGGTCGTTGCCATTGATGGGCAGTAAAGCCAAATCAAGCCGGAATGGCTTCAGTAGTGTTTCCATCTCTTCAAACCAAAGCGTATCACCACTATGATATATCTTGTATGGGCCAAACTCAATAACATATCCCATGTATTTGCAATTACCTTTTTCATCCCGGTCTATCTGATTATGTTTAGCAGGTATGCCATGAAAAGTAAATTCGCCGCAGGTTACTGACCGGCCGTCATTCAGTCCAATCGGAAACTCATTATCGCATTTCACCCGTTCAGCCACAAAATCACGGTTCGCTTCCGGAATAATGAATTGAGCATCGGAGTTATTTTTTAATACCGGTATCAGTGTTTCTGCATCCAGGTGGTCTGTATGGCTATGACTTGATGTAACTACAGATATCCCTTTCAGCAATTCCGGCTTTATCACCAATTCACTCATTCTGGTGTGTGGTTTATCTGTTGTTGCGTATTTAGTTGTCAAAGAATCGGAGAGGTACGGATCTATCAGCACTCTTTTCCCATTCCATTGCAATAAATAACCACTTTGTCCCAGCCACCAGATATGAAACTGTTGATCATCTGTCAGCAGCGAATCCATTTCTTCTACCAACGCTTCGTCTTTTTTTATGGCTTTTATCAGTTCCATTTTGGATCTATCGGTTATTAACTAAAGACCCTCTCTTACTTTCTTTGCCCCTTTCACCATATTGATCAGTTTTTGCCGTGCTGCCCAACGGGCTGTCTGGCTCAGGCCGCAATCCGGCGCCACGGATAATTTTTCTGCGGGTACATATTTCAAACATTTTTTGATGCGTTCCACCACATCATCTACTGATTCTATGTAATAATTCTTCACATCAATGATACCTACAGCCACATGCATTTTTTCAGCAAAGGGCTGCAGCAATTCTATTTCAGCAAATTCCCGGTTTGCCATTTCAATGTGTATCTCATCCACTGTCATATCCAGAAAGTCTGGCAGCATTGGTTTGATACTCCTGTAACCAACTGGTCTTCCTTTAAAATTGCCAAAACATAAATGTGTACTGAGATTGCACTTACCCACCACCGGTTTTACTGTTCTGTTGAAGATGTCAACAAATTTTTTGGTATCTTCTTTATAGGCATAGCAACTCATGCTGGGCTCATCTACTGTTATTTCGGTGCAGCCAGCCGCCACCAGGGCTTCCAGTTCGCTGCGAACCATGGGCAATAATGCTTCTGTGATATCAAACCGGGATCTGTATTTTTCATTCGGCAATAATCTTCCGCTAAGTGTATAGGGGCCGGGCACACTTGCCTTGAGTACCGGCCCGGCTGGTGCTAATTTTTTCAACCGTTGAAATTCTTTTACCGCTGCTAATCCATCGGGGGCAACAAGTTCACCGGTGATTGAATTTTTGCCCCGTTGATCGTGTGCCGGGGGACCAAATTTTCTTGTTTCTGATTCGTTGTTTTCTATCCCTTTTATGTAGCCATAAAAAGAGAGGTTGAAATCCAATCTTGTTTGCTCGCCATCGGTAATCACATCCAACCCGGCTGCCACCTGGTCATGAATGGCAGCTATCACTGCATCTTCTATCATTTCTTCGATATCAGCAGCGCCGAATTTGCCGAGGTTTTGCGAAGCAAATTCCAGCCACCCGGGAAAAGGGTAGCTTCCTACTACAGTAGTTCTGATGGGCAAACTTTTCATACTTTCTTATTTAGCCGTTCTTATAATCGTGTCTCTTTTTATTTTCCAGCATTCTTATACAATTCCGCTATGCGGTGGGCATGTTCATCATAGGCTGCTTCAAACAAAGCGGTGGCTTTCTCCGTTCCCACTACGCAAGCTGCCGTCAGTACTTTTGGCGGTTGACCGGCATCGGTTAATAGTTTTGCCAGTTCCGCTTTGATGCTGTTCACGATCATTACTCCACCTACGGTGGAACCGGGTGATACGGGTGTTTCCAATCCATCAATGGAGATCATTGAATCACCTGCTGGCGCACCAGTATCAATTACCAGGTCTGCAAAATCAGACAGTTTCTTTCCATCGCTTCGTTTGCTGTTGCTTTTCTCTAAATGTTCTTCGGTGACGATCGCCACCACTTTTATTTTTTGTCGTTGAAATAACTCTGCCATTTCTATCGGCACTATATTACATCCGCTGGAGGAAATGATCAGTGCAGTGTCTGTTTCGCTCAAGCCAAAGTTTCTTAATATACGTTCTGCTAATCCAGGTACATTTTCCAGGAACATAGCCTGCCGCTGCCCGTTGGCACCCACTACACTGTTGTGATATGTAAGCGATAACTCTACTATGGGATTGAAGCCCGGAAATGACCCATAACGGGGCCACATTTCTTCCACCATGATCCGGCTGTGGCCGGACCCAAACACATGCACCATTCTGCCCGCTAGGATACTTTCGGCAAACCAGCCGGCGGCTTGCTGTATTTTATCTTGCTGTGATTTTATCCGTTGAATAATGGCAGTACATTTATCCAGGTAAGTCTCTGTCAAACTCATTTTTCTGTAATTAAAAAGGGAACATTTATGGCCTTTAAATTTACAATAATAAAGTGGACTTTTGCCTCATTAACTCATTGATTTTTCTTACCTTATCCAATATTTTTCTGTCTGCACAGTTCGTGTTTTTGCAGGCGGTTCATTTACGACATCAGACTATAAAAATCAATCATGAAAGTATCAGTTTTTCCTGATTATGCCACCCTTTCTGCATCGGTAGCGGATGAATTGTTAGCGCTGCTAAAAAACAAACCCAAAGCCGTTATCTGCCTCGCATCTGGCAATTCCCCAAAACTCAGTTGCGAACTGTTTGTAAAAAACATAAAGAGCAGCCAAACTGATATTTCGCAATTTTTTTTTGTGGGCCTTGATGAATGGGTAGGCCTTGGCCCTGAAACTTCCGGCAGTTGCCATTATGATTTTAAAACAAGGCTTTTTGACCCTCTGCATATACCTGCATCGCAATACCATGTATTCAATGGACAAGCAGAAGACCTGGCAAGAGAATGTGAGGTGATGGATAACATCATCAGAGAGAAAGGGGGCATTGACCTGATGATCGTTGGTATTGGCATGAATGGCCATATTGGTTTCAATGAACCGGGTGTTGATTTTGGTTTATTATCACATGTTATAGAACTTGATACTGTTACTAAATCGGTGGGGCAAAAATATTTTACAGAACAACTCAGCCTGAGTAAAGGGATCACATTGGGACTTGGTCACTTAATTGCATCAAAAAAAGTAATACTGATGGCTGATGGTATGGCAAAAGCTGGTGTAATAAAAAGAGCAGCGGAAGAAGAAGTAAATACATCTTTTACAGCCAGCATTATGCAGCTGCACAACAATGGATACATATTTATTGATGAAGAAGCCGGTTCACAGCTGGCGAATATTGAAAGATGAGTAAAGCAACTGCCCTTCGTGTAGTTTATTTCTTCGTGTTCTGCTGTACCGGGGCATGGCTGCCCAAGCTGTATGATTACTGTATCTATCTTGGTCTGTCGGGACCACAATCCGCCCTTATACTCAGCCTGACTCCCGTTATGATGTTTATTGTGCAACCTTTGTATGGGTTTCTAGCGGACAAGCTTGGCTACAAGAAAACATTACTTATATCCACTTTTCTTGCTTCACTCAGCTACCTGGGTTTCCTGTATAATGGTGGTTTTGCCTGGCTTATAGTCGTTACGATTATCATGTCATTATTTTATAATACCATTCAGCCTGTACTGGATAGTATGGCCTTGCTCGTTGCCAAAGACAACCCTAAATTTTCGTACGGCACTTTACGTTTTTTTGGTGCAGCGGGTTTTGCCTTTACAACTATCATCACCGGCCAGGTAATTGATGCCATAGACATCACTGCCATATTTATCGTGTCTGCCAGTACCATGTTTCTTGCATTCCTGTTCAGTTTTTTTCTCCGGCAAGAGGTTTATGAAAAAAGTAATGCAAGCGCTTATGGCAATGTTTGGGGTGTGATGAAGAATCGTTCTTTGCTTTTCTTACTGTTCGGTGTATTCCTGGTATCGGTAGGCGCCACTACTATCTGGAATTTTTACTCCACCTATCTGAAAGAGAATGGCGCCCGCGACTCGCTGGTAGGTTATGGCCTTTCTTTCCAGGGCTTGTGTGAACTACCTGTTTTCTATTTCTCGGCACGGATCATCTTACGCCTGGGACTAAAAACAACACTGATCATTACTGTGTTTGCTACTGCGGTAAGAATGACATTGTATTATCTAATCAAAAACCCGCAGGCTACTTTACCAGTGGAACTGTTGCATGGTTTATCGTGGAGTCTTTTTTGGGTGGTATGTGTGGAGTATGTCAATAAACTGGTAGAGGAACATTGGTTGGCTACCGGTCAATCACTATTATATGCTGCTTATTTCGGAGCTGGTGCTATTGGCGGAAATTATTGGACTGGTTATTTACTCAGCAGTGGTATCCCACTGGCAAAAATATTCTTATTAAACGCCGGATTGGTAGCCGTTGTAGCAGTACTGCTTTTTTTCTTTCTGGGAACAGGGAAAAGAAAGCCTACCTGATTCCCTTCTTCAATTGAGTAACACACCAATCTACGAAATTGATCACCTGGTCTTCAACGGGTGCATAAGGACCGGGCCTGTATGCATTACTCTGAATACCCCTGAAATTATTCTCGCACAGTTTGCCATCCT
>CALSAT010000230.1:0-6424 GCA_943372905.1 Bacteroides fragilis
AGGCCGTTCCACACTTTTGCTTCCGGTTCCTCAATGGCCATGAATAATACAAAGATGGTGGCACCGATATACAGCAGGATGCCATAGAAGCTATATTGCTGCCTTACTTCCAGCAGCAGGTCTTTTTTAAAAAGAGTGATTATTTGTCGGAAGGAATTGATAAAATATTATTTCCGGCGAAAATACTGATTAATGGTAGTTTATGTCTGCCCTTATTATTCTAATTTGCAATTCAAATTGATGTAAAATGAAAAGAATTGCTGTATTAGCTTCCATAGTAATGGCCCTCTTTGTGATGTTTGGGGTACAGTCCTGCCAGTCTACTAAGTCTGCCACCACCTCTAAAATGCTGAAATTTAATTTTGAAAAAGGGAAGGGGTATGACTATGAAATGATCATTAACCTGGACCAGGAAATAATGGGCCAGCCCATGCAAATGGATATGACCAGTTATTACTCAATGGACGTGACGGGTGATGATGGCAGTACCAAAACTATTACAACCACTTATGACCGCTTTAAAATGAATATGCTGGTGTCTGGTCTTAATATTGAGGTAGATTCTGATAAACCCATAAAAGCAGACGACGCTGATGATAAAAGTATGTCTGCACAATTAAATAAAGTGACCGGTTTGCTGGGTGCCATCAAAGGCCGCCGGTTTGTGATGAAGGTAAATGCGGAGGGCAAAGTGGAAGAAGTATCAGGCTTTGAAGGGATGGCAGAGGCCATAGCCGATTCATTGCAACTGAATGAAGCTGAAAGAGCAAAGATGATGTCCGGGTTCAATCAGCAATTCAATGAAAAAGAAATGAAAGGCCAGTTTGAACGGGTGCTGTACATTTTTCCCAACAAAGAAGTAAAAGTGGGCGATAGTTGGGAAAAGACCACTTCGGCCGGCAAGCAAATGGGTGGCGGTACCTACACGTCTACTTATACCGTAAAAGAGATAGAAGGAGAAATGGTGACACTGGAAGAAAAAAGTAAAATAAGTGCCGCAAGCGGAGATGGTGTAAGCGGAAATATAAGTGGCATCTTAACTGTGGACAGTAAAACAGGCCTGGTAGTAAATGCAGACCAGGAAATGTCAATAAAGACCAAAGCAGAGGGAATGGAGGTTGAAATAAAAGGGAAAATGAAGGTTAAAGGAAAGGCCAGGCAGTAGGAGGAAGTCCATAGTAAATAGTCATTGGTTAGACTACGACCTTTGGCTTTCATCTCCCGACATCACTACTTTTCAAAATAGCATTTCCTACACCGGGGCTCATAGGCATCAGTAGCTCCCAGCATTACCTGGTCCTCATTGGGTATTTTGCGATAAGAGTAATTGGCAATACTGCCGCATTTCATACAAATGGCATGAAGCTTTGTTACATAGTCGGCCTTTGCCATAATAAATGGCATTTGCCCGAAGGGTTTGCCGAGATAGTCCATATCCAAGCCTGCCACAATGACCCGGATGCCGCGGTAGGCCAGTTCATCACACACATTGGCAATCTCCTCATCAAAGAATTGGGCCTCATCAATGCCGATCACATCCACATCACTCGACATCAGCAGTATCTTCTGTGAATTATCAATAGGGGTGGATTGTATAGCGGATGAATCATGCGATACGATCTTCACCTCATCATACCGCACATCAATAGCTGGTTTGAATATTTCCACTTTCTGATTGGCAATCTTCACTCTTTTCAGCCGGCGGATCAGTTCCTCTGTCTTTCCGCTGAACATAGATCCGCAGATAACTTCTATGGACCCGCGGCGTTCCCCGCTGGTATTAGGTTCAATAAACATTGTTAAGATTGGTTATGAGGTTCGGGTTATTGATTTAATTGGCAAACAGTTTGTAACTTCAAGCACTGCTTACCAGGTTTTAAGGCACTGAGCAGCTTAGGCCTTTCTTCTTTTTGAACGAACGGCTAAATTAAAGAAATCTGGTCATCAGAGAAATCCTTTTAAATCCTCAAATCAGCGGTTACCAATGGAACGAATCGAAGCCCTTATCAGTAAATTAAAAGAACAGTTTGACCAGCAGGCTGATCCTTCTTTATTGCTGGGAACGGTACAGTTGCTCCAGTTTGAACTTACAAAGCTCAGGCCTGGCAACTCTTACAGCCTTGGCACTGCCAAAGTAGCCGTGGTACTGCCTTCTGTTATTACTGCGGTCGCCAATACCGCCGCTACCGCTACGGCCTCTCGGTATGAAAAATATGCTCCTAAAGCAATGGAGGATGCGCCGATAGTAAAAGAGGTAAAAGAAACCCTGCTGATAGATGAAGGCTCAGTATCTGTCGTACAAAAGAACGGGCAACTGGATATGTTATTTGACCCGATGAAAGATATCCCCACCCTTTCACACCAGGGGAAAGGAACAGAGATAAATGATAACACCAGTACAGAAGAATCGCTGAATGATAAATTGCGGCAGGGCAAAACTGAACTGGTGGAAATACTGAAAGAAACACCCATCAAAGACCTGCGCAAAGCTGTAGGTATCAATGACAGGTTCTTGTTCATCAACGAGCTCTTCCGCGGTGATGAGAATATGTACGAACGATGCATCAAGACCATCAACAGTTTTAATATCTACGCCGAAGCAGAATACTGGATCACCCGGGAACTGAAGGTAAAACTGGGTTGGAAAGACGACCAGGTTTCGGTACAGCACTTCGATCAGTTGGTCAAAAGGCGCTTTTCCTGAATGAACTGAAGAATTATTTGCGTAGCGCCTCTGTTAGATCGTACATAATTTCCTGCGGCATTACTTCCCCGGGCAAAGTCATCTTCATGGTTCCATAAGGAGTTAATTAATTGCGCCAGCATAACGCCATCCCTTTTTTCATCCATAAAAGAAATGCCCCCGCCTGACTGTACCAGCCCCACCGCTTCAGAATATTTTTGATAATAAGGCCCCATAAAAACGATCTTATTATAAACAGCAGCTTCCAGCACATTATGAACGCCATTGTTGGTAAGTCCACCACCTACATAGGTGATATGTCCGTAGTGATACAGGCGGGATAGCATGCCATAGTTGTCAATGATAAGGTAATTGCCAGTAACAGCACCGCCATTAGCCAAAGATGAATAGCGGACAGAGTCCGGGAACAACCTGCTGAGTTCTTCCAATCGTTTATCCGTAATCTCATGCGGTGCAAGGATGAGTTTGGGAGCATAAGCCTCCAATGCAGAAAAAGCTTTTTGTAACACAATTTCATCCTCCGGCCAGGTGCTGCCGGCCACGATGACACGGGAACTGCCAGCGAATTGTTCAATAGCTGCCAATGGTTGAAACTGCTCCGCAATTTCAATCACTCTGTCAAACCGGGTATCGCCTGACACAGAACAAATATCACCCAACCCGATATTATCAATCAGTTTTTTTGATGCTGCCGTTTGAACAAACAGATGATCAAATCTTGACAGTATCTTTCGTTGCAGACCTCCATACCATTTAAAAAATGACATGTCCTTTCTAAAAAGAGCAGAGATAAGTAACAGGGGGATATTGCGGTATTTGATCTTCTTTAAATAGTAGTACCAGAACTCATATTTCACAAAAATGACCAGCGAGGGATGAACAATTTCCAGGAAACGTCTGGCATTTCGTGGTCCGTCCATCGGCAGGTAAAATACCCAGTCTGCCCCTTTGTAATTCTTTTGCACTTCATATCCCGAAGGGGAGAAGAAGGTTAGCAATATTTTATAAGCAGGGTATGATTGGCGAATTTTTTCCAGCACCGGCCGGCCCTGTTCAAATTCGCCCAGCGAGGCGCAATGCATCCAGATGATCTTGTCATTCGGGGAAATGGCTTTCTCCAGTTTTGTGAAAACATGCTGCCTTCCGGTTACCCATTTTTTTGCCTTGGGATTAAATAGCCCGGCGATCCGGATGCCGATACCAAACAGCCACAAGAAAATATTGTAAAGAAATACAGCCAAAGCGTTGATTATAAATAAGGAACAAATGTATAGGCAATCAGGTAAACTACCCCGTATTTTGCTATTTTTGCGCCGCTGCAGGCAAACAGGTCAAAAAAAGTCGAACAGGTGAGAGCTAAGAACACCTAACTCTTTGACAACTATGACTTATCTGCCCTGCTGACAGCAGCTTTTCACCGTAAAGTTATTTTGATGCGACCGATTCAGATGGTAGATACCAAAACCCAGTATCACAAGATAAAACCCGAAGTGGATAAAGCCGTTATTGATGTACTCGAAAGCTCGGCTTTTATCAATGGAAAACCGGTTCACGATTTTTCAGCCAACCTGGGTGCTTATGTGGGGGCAAAACATACCATCCCCTGTGCCAACGGGACAGATGCCTTGCAGATAGCTATGATGGCCCTGGGCCTGGAGCCCGGCGATGAAGTGATCACCCCTTCTTTTACCTATATCGCTACTACAGAAGTAATTGCGTTACTTCGTCTTACGCCGGTATTCGTGGAAGTGGATGCCAAAACTTTCTGCATTGATCCCGCCGCTATAGAAAAAGCGATCACCCCAAGGACAAAAGCCATCGTTCCTGTTCACCTTTATGGTCAGGCAGCACCAATGGAAGAGATTATGGACATCGCTGCCAGGCATAATTTATTTGTAATAGAAGATAATGCACAAGCCATTGGCTGTGATTATACTTTCGCCGACGGTACAAAAAAGAAAACCGGTTCTATCGGGCATATCGGCACCACCTCTTTTTATCCTTCCAAGAACCTGGGCGGCGTTGGTGATGGCGGTGCTATTTTCACCAATGATGACGAACTGGCTGCCAGCATGAAAATGGTGGCCAACCACGGACAAAGCCGACAATATTATCACGATGTGGTGGGCTGCAACAGCCGCCTCGATACTATACAGGCAGCTGTCCTTGATATAAAACTGAAACACCTGGATGAATACATCGCTGCCAGAAGAACAGCGGCGGATTTTTATGACAAGGCATTTGCAGGTCATGCAAAGATCACCACGCCATACCGGGCGGCTTATTCTCACCATGTATTTCACCAGTACACCCTGCAACTGGAAGGAGTGGACCGTGACGGGCTGAAAGAATATTTAGTGGGACAAAAAATTCCGGCCATGATCTATTACCCGGTACCGGGGCATCAGCAAAAGATGTTTGAACAATTCAATGTGGCTTCGCAGGAAATGCCCGTTACCGACTGGCTTACCAAGCGGGTTATTTCATTGCCGATACATACTGAACTGGACGAAGAACAATTGACTTACATCACTTCCAATGTATTAGCATATATAAACCAGTAAAAAAGGAAGATGAAAATAGCAGTAGTAGGTACAGGATATGTAGGATTGGTAACAGGCACCTGTTTTGCTGAAACGGGCAACAATGTGACCTGTGTGGATATTGATGCAGCAAAGGTGGAAAAACTGAAAGCCGGGGAGATCACCATTTATGAACCCGGATTGGAAAAACTGTTCCTGCGCAATCTGAAAGAGAACCGCCTGCATTTTACCACCAGCCTGGCTGAGGGGGTGAAAGACGCCGTGATCATCATCCTTGCATTGCCCACGCCGCCGGGTGAAGATGGCGCTGCGGACCTTCGTTATATTTTGGGCGTGGCAGAAGATCTGGGGGCCATCATTACTGATTATAAAGTAATAGTAGATAAAAGCACGGTGCCTGTTGGTACTGCGGATAAAGTGCGGGCTGCTATTGCTAAAAATTGCAGCGTACCTGTTGATGTGGTAAGCAATCCTGAATTTTTAAGAGAAGGGGTGGCGGTGGAAGATTTTATGAAACCTGACAGGGTAGTAATTGGTACCAGTTCCGATAAAGCCAAAAAGATAATTGGTGATCTGTATGCACCCTTTGTGCGCCAGGGCAACCCGGTGATCTATATGGATGAACGCTCTGCAGAACTTACCAAGTATGCTGCGAACTCATTCCTGGCTGTCAAAATTTCCTTCATGAATGAAATAGCCCGGCTGTGCGAAAAGCTGGGAGCTGATGTGGACATGGTGCGCCGCGGTATTGGCAGTGATGACCGTATCGGAAAAAGATTCCTGTTTCCCGGCATCGGCTTTGGCGGCAGTTGTTTTCCCAAAGATGTACAGGCCCTGGTAAGATCAGCCGAAGAAGTGAATTATGATTTTGAAATACTGAATGCCGTGATGCGGGTGAATGAAACACAAAAGCTTCACCTGATGCCGGGGATCAGAAAATATTTTGGCGGTTCCATTAAAGGAAAACATTTTGCTTTATGGGGACTGGCCTTCAAACCCGGCACCGATGATATAAGGGAAGCCTCGGCATTGACAATGATCGATGCCTTATTGAAGGAAGGTGCAACGGTGAGTGTATTCGATCCGGAGGCAATGAATAATGTAAAAGCCCTGTTGGGTGATGCGGTGCAGTATGCAGAAAGACAGTATGATTCTCTGACAGGCGCCGATGCGCTGA
>CALSAT010000231.1:0-6417 GCA_943372905.1 Bacteroides fragilis
ATGATAACTAATAGGCCTATAAAAACAACGGATAACGAAGGAAATACTTTTCTTATATGGCCAGAAAATCTTCTTTACAATGATGATAAGTTTGTAGGTTTTATCATGCCGAAAGCAAATGGCGTATTATTATTCTCCTTGTGTGATATTGAACTGGGGAATTATCCAAAGCCAAGACATGATGAGAAATTAGGTAAGGAATGGCATCATTATGCCAGGAATAAATCGCTATCACTAGTATACCGTTTACAGCTTTGTACCAAACTGGCAGAAGCCGTTCATGCGATTCATAGTGAAGGCAGGTATATCATTGGGGACATTAAACCAGGTAATATACTTGTTCAGTCTTCCGGTACAATAGCTATAATAGATCTCGATTCTTGCCAAATAGCTGAGAATGGAAATATTTTGTTTGAAGGAAATGTTGGTACACCGGAATTCAGCCCCCCCGATAAACAACAAGGGTATAAAGCAGCAAATTGGGACTGGTTTATTCTTGCAATTATCTTTTATGAGATACTATGCGGAATTCATCCTTTTGCATGGTTTTGCAAACATCCGTATGAGGAAAATGAATGTCCGCAGCATAATATCCGGGACGGGCTTTTCTTGCACGGGAAAAATAAGCATCTGGTGAAGTCGAAGCATGTTCAACATGATGCTTTTGATCAGTTACCTAATCAGGTCAGGCAATTATTTATACAGTGTTTCGATCAAGGGACTTTTGATTCTTCGCAAAGGCCTTCTGCCAAAGAATGGGCAGATTGTCTAACACCCAAACCTGTTATTAAATATTTTAACCCGGATCGGAAAATAATTTATGAAAACCAGGGCATTTTTCTCACATGGGAAACAGTACATGCCAAAAAAAGCAGAATTGAAGGAATAGGTGAAGTCGGTGTAAGTGGTACAATCAGAGTAATCGCCAAAAATCATGCTTCCATTAAATTGATAGCAGAAAATGAATTTGGAAAGACAGAAAATGATCTATTCCTTAGTTGTTATCCTGTTCCGGTTATTGAAAAACTTGTCATACCTACAGCTGCTATTAATCTAAGCTTTGTTGAGCAACGTGCCATCCCACCTATTCCTTACCGGCCTTTAAGAAATGGTAAGGATATCGAGAATGTTTCATTAGAAATAAAACGAATCAGTCAACAGATAATGAGTCATATTCCGCCATATAAATCAGGGGGAGATTTCTGGAGTTTGTCTGAATTGTTCGGTAAAATAAAAGGAATGATCACTTATAAAAACAAGAAAAATGATATCTAGGTTTCTGATTTTCTGTAGTGGCGCCGATAGTGATATTTTGAAGCAATGCCCGATGGAACGCCCCAAATACATTGGTATCGGGACAGCTATTCTAATTACGAGTGTTTTTGCTATTATATCTGGTATGTATTTTCTTGCTTTTGCATTTACTGATAAAAACGGAAAATTAGAAATCAGCTTTACTGCTTTGCTGCTATTTGGATTATTGTGGGGTCTGTTGATCTTTAATATTGATAAAAACATTGTCATTTCCATGAACAAAGACGGAAAAGGGAAAAAAAAATTCAATCAAGTAGCAATGAGGGTTGTTTTGGCAGTTTTTATAGGATTTGTTATTTCAACACCCCTGGAATTGAAATTATTTTCTGACGAAGTGGAAGACAAACTTGCTGATAATATCAGGTTGTCAAAAAATGCAAGTAATCAAGAGAATTACAATTTGTATGCACAAGATATTCATTTGCTAGACTCTACAATTAAAGTGATAAAGAATGACTTGGATACAAAAGAGAAAAGGCGTAACGAATTGTATGAATCCTTTAAGGAAGAAGCCGAAGGCACAGGGGGGACATATAAACGAGGGAAGGGACCAGTTTATGCAGAAAAAAAGGAAGAATTTGATAAAGCAGACAGCTTGTATAACACTGTTCTGATAGCCTTGGGAACAAAGAGACAAGAAAAAGATTCTTTGATAAAAATTATTGGAGAAAAAAACATCCAGACTGGTCAGGCAAAAGATAGCATCAACGGGCTTGAGGCAAGAGTTAAAGCCTTATATCAACTTTCTATCACTCATTGGTTTATTACATTTTTGTTCATTTTAATTGAAATAATCCCTATTACCGTCAAATTGTTTTCAAATCGAGGACCATATGATGAAATAAAAGAAACACTAGAACATGAGTTCAAATTCAGAGAAGCAAAAAAAAAGCAACATATCGAAATTAAATTGAATAATGAATTTGAGATAGAAAAGATGAAAAGCGATCTTGAGAAAGATGCTTGTATAAAAGCAGAAACAGATAAGTACAATGCCGATATAAAGGCAAATGATGAAATTCTTGACAAGCTATCAAAAAAACAATCGGAATTGATCGATATAGCAGCAGAAAAATGGTTTAAGGACGCATCATCTTCGATGAATACTGCCAATATCTAACTGTGCTTTCAAAGAAAAAATTTGATATTGCGATTTCGGTAGCGGAAGAAGACCTGCACATAGCTCAGCAGATTACTGTTGAATTATCGGGAAAGGGAATCTCCTATTATTTATACACCGAACACAGGGCCAGGAACTGGGGGAAGCAAATATTGAGAATATTGTTAGACGTATATGGCGCTGAGGCAAGATATGTCTTGATGATCACAAGCAAAGTATTCGTGGATAAATATTGGTCAAGTATCGAAAAACAAATAAGCGAGGTATTTAATAAAGGCAAGGATACTTATATTTTGCAACTCCGAGTTGACAATACCCCGGTAGATGGATTAAGCAAGTATGTAGTATCCGAAAAATGGGAAGACAACCCAGTGGAAATCGCTGAGATTATTAAAGAAAAACTAAATCAACGGGAAGAAGTAAAAGAGCCGCTATGGTTAAAACAGAGTAAGTGGGTTGCTTTTCTTGTATCATTCCTTCTTCTTTTGATGTTACTAATTGATTATTCAAGGATGCTATTTGATAAAAGAGCAGAAAATGAACAGAATGGTCAGAAAATGGATACTTCCCAAACTAAGCAACTTCCTGCTAAATCCAGTAGTGATCAACAGGTGTCATATTTACCTATAGTAGTAAGGGATAAGAAAAATAATATTACTGGCTTATCAAGAGTCTTTCTCGAAGGAGGATATTTTATGATGGGAAAAATTGGCGATAGCAGCGGAATTCTGTCGCCACATAGTGTTAGTGTCAATTCTTTTCTTATGAACACTAAGGAAATAACTGTATCAGAGTACAGGGCTTATTGTAATGAACATGGAAAATCTTTACCAGTTCAATATCAGCAAAAGTATTTGGATTCATGCCCTGTAGTAAATATTACATGGGCTGAAGCATTATCTTACTGCAAATGGGTCGGTGGCAGACTGCCAACTGAAGCTGAATGGGAGTTTGCTGCCAGAGCTGGAATGGATTATAAGTATAGCGGAGGCAACAATGCTTCTCTCTTGGCGATATATGGAACTAGTAAGCCAGGTAGAGTTGGTATCAAAAACCCAAATGCTGCTGGCTTATATGATATGACAGGTAATATTGCAGAATGGTGCGCAGATTGGTTTGACTCTCTGTATTACACGATTGGCCCGACTAAAAACCCACAGGGTCCGTTATCTGGGACTCAAAAAATAATTAGAGGAGGAGCGTATAATAGTAAGATAAAGCCTGTTAATCAATTAGAAGTAACTTCTAGAGATTGCGAATCGCCAGATTCAAGAAAACCATATATCGGCTTTAGGGTTGTTTGGGATAAAAAATAAGCTTTAACTACAACTGATAAATTAGTTACATAGAGAATTACATTACTCCGTCATTTCTCTCCCCCCAAAAAAAATTCCGTAACTTCTCCCCCGCTAACAGGTTCTGATCAGCAGCCAACCAACGGATATACAAACTGACCTGTTATGGACCTACAACTCATTACCGCTCTTCCCAACACTCCTATTGAGTGGGGGATGGCCCGAGGCTTAAAAATACAGCACCTGGTTTGTAAGAAAACACAAGCCTTATTGACTACTCATCAGCATTTATTTTTAAGTGTAACAAATACCAGGTTTCCCAAAATCTGCGTATTGCCAGCAGGTAATTTCTTCTGGCCATATCTTTTTCTGTTTGTGAAGCCTGCAGATCTGATATAGAAACCTTACCTGATTGAAAAAGGCGATTTGTAATTAGGAACCGCTTCTGGCTAAGTGTATCAATTCGCAGGGCACTGTAGACGTTTTTTCGCAGAAGGGGGAGTTCTGAGACAAGAGTGGCTATTTCAGCAGCCAGCTTCGCTCCTTCAGCTTTATTCGAAAGCTCAATTTGGCTTTCCTGAAGTTTTGCGGCCGCAATACTGTTCTTTCGCTTGCCCCAGGTAATAAGAGGAACAGAAAACCCCAGGCTAAACCGTTGCTGGTCTTTTGGGCTCCTGTAAATAGCCGGGATAGAAGCGGCAGCATTGGTTAAACCATAGCTGGCTGTCAGATTAACCTGGTTGTTTTGTGTTTTTACCTGGTTCGTATTGCTCTTTGCTTCCAGTAATTTTCTTTGAAAGCCTATATAAACCGGAAGATTCTTTTGGGCTTCTTTTAGCAGGACATTAATATCCAATTCCAGCACAGGAAGTTTTTCGGGAAGTATGAGTTCTTTTAAAGCTGTATCAGTGCTGTTTATCAGGAAACGAAGCTGTATAAAAGCAGATTGTATAGATAATTCAGTGGCTTCAGCTTCACGCCGGCTGTTGAGTTCCTGAATTTCCAATTGCAGGGCCTTATCTTCCGTGGATGTGCCAAGCTGTATTTTTCTTTTTTCTGCGGCTAAATTGGTTAAACAATTATCAAGATTTGTCAATGCCAGTTTTTTATTGCTTTGAGCATCCAGTACATCAAAAAAAGCTTTACATATATCATATGCCAGTCGATTCTTTTCATATTGCAGGGCCAGCCTGGATTCCTCTAGTCTAAGCGGTTCAATTTGTTTGTCCCATTTATAGGAATTATAGCCAAACAAAGGCTGTTGTAATTGTAAGAATACCGGTGTGCCATTATACTGCTTGGTGTTGGCAACAAAGTCATCAAAGCGGTATAAATCGGTATTCAGGGAAACAGTACCTCCGGTAAAAGGAATCGGTTGCGAAATACTTAGCCCCGCATTACTATAGTTCTGGCTTCTTCGTAAAAACCTGATAGTGCCATCAGGTTGGGTAATGCCATAGTTATCCTTGTTATATACAGGGACACTTCCATTTACAGAAAGTGTCGGCCGGGAGCTCGTTTTAAAAACACGGTAATTAACAGTAGCTATTTTATACTCGTTGCTCGCAAGCTGTATGCTGTAGCTATTTATTGTACCGGGCTGAATATAATCCTGTAAATGCTGACTAAATATAAAGGTGCTGCTTTTTAAAAGCAGAATGAGAATTGATAATCGTAAAAACATAATGAACTGTTGGCTACAGGAAGAAATTTCGCCTAAGATATTGTTTAGTTCACTACGATTATTTCAGGCGAATGGCAACAGTATACTTCTAGCCAATTCACGAAAATTAAAACCAGCATTTCATGATACAAATAACAGTTTTCACAAACCATTTCACAGGTTTTAAAAAAGCAATATTTTCTTTAACAATAAAACACAAAAACGAATAATATATTCACGGGCGAAAGTAAAGACAATCTGTCCCCGGAGTAATATGATTGATGAAATTAGTAAGTACCTAAAGCATTTTAATTGTTCCGTAAGTAAGGGTTTTTTACGGGTTAGGCTTGAGTCGCATCCCGATTATCCTTCTCTGGTTGCTGTGCAGGATACACTGGCAGAGCTTGGAATTGAGGCCAATGCTTATGAGACAAGCAGGGAAGAGTTGGTAAAATCCGGGAAACCATTCCTGGCTCATCTCAATATCGGGGATGGCGTCATCAATTTTTTTTCTGACATAGGTATGGCAGAAAGACAAATAAAAGACTTCACATCCTACTGGTCAGGAGTCGTGATGCTGTTGGGCGAAACAAATAATTATGGTAATACAGATCATGATTTGGTACATAGGAAAGAAAAGCAATTACATTTTTTTACAATCGCCTTATTAGGAGCTTTATTAGTCTCTGTTTTCACAATTGCAATTAGTATAAATTCTATTTATGCAACCCTGTTGTTTCTGGCAAATGCCACAGGTCTGTATGTAAGCTGGCTGATTGTGGAGAAGGAATTCGGTATCAGCAATACCATCAGCGATAAAATTTGCAGCATGGCAAAGCACAGCCGGTGCGAATCAGTACTGTTTTCTAAAGGGGCAAGAATATTCAACTGGCTTTCCTGGGGCGATATTGGCATAGTGTATTTCTCTGCCTCATTAGTTTATATTACTTATTCACTTATGACGGGTGGTAATAGCGGTCTGCAATTTTATATGCTATTATCTTTTACAGGTCTTGCCTTCCCGA
>CALSAT010000232.1:0-6404 GCA_943372905.1 Bacteroides fragilis
ATGGTATTTACTTACACCTAAGGTTCTGCAAATTATCTCATGGATCGGGCTGTTCTTTCTGGCTGGCAGACTTATTTATGGCAAGCCAAAAGACTACTCAAGATTCTTTTATAATGTCCTTAGCAAATTATTTGGCGACCCCAAAAAAACTAATAAATAGGTCTGCCGGCTTGGGGTTCCTAACGCCTTGGTTCCTGTCCCCACGAACCTCTTCATTAGATAATTCACAATAGTGGGTTAGCCGTATCCTGCTTGCGGCAGAACAAGTGCTGTCCGGCTTTAGTACTTAATATTTATCTTTATTAAAGGTCAGGCAGCAGTTGCGGGTGGGGTATATTAATTCCCCATCATCGGTAATATTTGTTCGTTTGGCACAATAACAAGACTTAAGATGCTACAGAAAATCTATCTATTCATATCGCTCATTACCTTGCTCCGGGTTCAACAGGCAGAAGGCCAAAAAGTCTTACCAGCAGACAATCTTTCTATAAGGTTTACCGTATTACGTACTTCTCTTCAACTATTGGACTCAAATCGGGTCTCTCCATCCAGAAATATGATCCAGGTTGAAATGTCAGATACAGTAAAAATTCAACTAAAAGCTCTTCCGAAAACAGTTTGGATGGATTGGCTGCAAAACAAGAGTACCGATTGGGCGGCTAACTTGATTTTGTATGACCTTTATCAGAAGGATGCATTTCTCTACTGGAATATCATAAAGAAAAGATCTGACTGGATGTTAGCTGCTAAAGAAGACGATCTTGCATATTGGAGCAATACACTAAAATGATATCTCCATTATTGGAAGTGTTCCTAACATCGGGTTCCTTACGCCTTGGTTCCTCTCCCCACGAACCTCTTCATTATTATCCTTATGCCTTTTACAGGCGAGCTGAAAAGTGGAAATAAATGTTCCGCCGTTGGACTATTTGCTTTAACTTAATATTTCAAACCAAATCTTATGGCAATTGACAATGCATCACTCACGATGAAGCCCCGCCAGGTCACCGATGTGCAGAGCGGACTTGTAGCTTACACCTATCTTGCCCCCGAAGGATGGGATATACAGGACCAGGTAGTATGGGACCGTAATAATATGTACAACCCGGCCCACCTCTTTGCCCATTGTTATAATAATGACGGCTATACCATCCAGATACAGGCCGGGTACACCAACCGCTACTGGGCAACCCCGATGGGCAATTCCGGCAACTACCCGCCCCGTGATATTACGGAGGCCTTAATGACCTACCTGCCCTGGCGTCGCGGCGTAAATGTTCAGTTCACTGAAGCCACTATATTGTCTTCAACGCAACAACCCAATCCCTACGGATACAACACCATCCACCAGTATGGCCGCATCAGGGGCCATTATGAAAAGAATGGAATTCGTTTTGACGAAATATTGTATGGCACCATGACGATGACACAGATGAAGCAGGGCCCTGATTTCACGGGATTTTTTTATGAAGACATTTCCTGGGATATCAACGACCTGTTCCTCTCCTGTGCATCGGGCACCCGGGACCCGGAAGCAGCCGTGGCCACTGCCTTATCTATAAAATCATCGGCGAAGCAAACACAAGCCTTTTACGATCATGAACTGCAAGCGGTGAAGCTGCTGAAACAGCAGTATGATCTCTACAATAACCAACGGAAGGAAACGACGAAGCAGCCCGTGAAAGAACCGGTGAAGGAACCCCGTAACTACATGAAGGAAGCAAATGACTACATCAATAATTTATGGGAGGAAAACAGAAAGGCTGGCCAGATCAGGAGTGATAAGCGGCATGAGCAGTTTGTGGATTATATAAAGGATGTGGAGCGATATACCGACGGAAAAGGCGCAGAATACCTGGTGCCTGCCGGTTACAGAGGCTCGTATGTAAGCAGCCTTGGTAAAATTTTACTGGTTGACAAGAACGGCTTTGATCCTGATCCGATCGATACTTCTTTCGAAACCTGGACCAAACTGTATAAGAAAGAATATTAGCGGCGGCGGATCTCTAATTAATGAAAGCACAAAAAGTTATACATCTCCCAATAGTATTTCTATTGCTCCTTCTATGCAGTAGCAGCAGGGCACAGCCATCTAAAGACAGCCTGGTGAATTACCCGGTAACCAGCATTGATGTAAAATCCCTGGTTGGATATTGGCAAACCATTGATTCGCTGAAAACCAATATTCAATTCATAGATACAAGCTGGTATGAACTGACATTAGACCTGAAAAATAATTCTCATCCTTACTTCTTTATAAAAGATAAGCATAACAAAGTGTCATCTTCCGGCTTTTATCCTAACTGGCCGCCTTTTTCGTGCAACTTATTATTCATTGATCCGGAAACGTTACAGATCGTCTTCTCCCAAACAGGCGTGCTTACTTATACCCTGCGATGCAAGAAAATTCGATAGTGCTGAAGCGATAACAGGTAACCAACTCATTATAGAAAAATCAGTACCTTCAAAAAACAGATCATACATAAAACCAACTATATGCAATTAGGCGCTTTCTCCATCAGTCTCAGTGTAAAGGACATCAATGTTTCCAAACAATTCTATGAGCAGCTTGGCTTCACCGTGCTGGGTGGCGCTCTTGAAAAGAGGTACCTGATCATGAAAAACGGGAATGCACTGGTAGGCTTATTCCAGGGCATGTTTGAAAACAATATCCTTACGTTTACCCCCGGCTGGGATGAGCAGGCGGCAACGGTGGACCCCTTTGATGATGTGAGGGATATTCAGCGCCATTTAAAAAGCCATAACATTCCTTTAGTTACAGAAGCGGATGAGAGCACCACCGGCCCTGCCAGTTTGGTTCTAACCGATCCCGATGGCAATATGATATTGATCGATCAGCATCGCTAGCATAATGCCGTTCTGCTGCTGTTCATGTATTGTTAGTGCAATACATGAAGTATGTCAGTATTGATCGCCCCCTCTTCACATAGACTGTTTGGGAAATTCGCTGCTGCGGTATTCCTCGCCGCCTTTTAGGCAAATACCCCTAACTGGTTCCCCCTATCGCCCCGAAAATGCTTCGCTTTTTTTCCACATCGGGCTATTGCATCGTATAAATACTAATAGGTGTTAGTCGAAAACGATTATATTCGGAAACTCAATATTCACTTCTACACTAAACAAAACAACCAATGAGAAAAACATTACTCAGTGTGCTGTCGTTTACGTTATTGTA
Organism: Bacteroides fragilis; assembly: GCA_943372905.1. Taxonomy (GTDB): domain Bacteria; phylum Bacteroidota; class Bacteroidia; order Chitinophagales; family Chitinophagaceae; genus JJ008. The sequence goes on from CALSAT010000232.1 coordinate 3,197, forward strand.
CACGGCTTCAGCACAGGATTATTGGTCTTCCCACACGGCTACTGAAAAGATCACTACAGATAAGGCAGTGGCGAGACTATCATTCCCCAAAACCTTTAAGTTATTCGACCTGAATGTGGCGCCACTCCGGCAGGAATTGTTTTCCATTACCGGCAATTTGGCTGCCCGCCATGCTGCTGTCATCACATTACCTAATGCTGATGGACAAGTAGAACAATTTGAAGTATTCGAAGCATCGAACTTCGAACCGGCGCTGCAGGCACAGTTTCCCGATATCCGGGCCTTCTCCGGCAGAGGTATTACTGACAAGTCTGCCACACTGAAGCTGAGCATTTCCCCGCAGGGCATTCAGACAATGGTATTCAGAACAGACAGGGAAAATGAATTCATTGAACCCTATTCGCAAGATCATTCTGTATATGCAGTATTCCGCTCCCAGCGTTCAAAAGGCAGCATGCCCTGGAAATGCTCTACTCCGGAGAATACTATGTTCAATAATATTAATGCGCAGGTGTCTACCCTGAACATTACCGGCCGGTCTGGTGGTGATCTGAAAACCATGCGTCTTGCACAGTCGTGCAACGCTGAGTACTCCAACTATTTCGGCGCTACCAGTTCCGCACAGGTGTCGCTGGTATTAGCGGCCTTCAATGCCACACTTACCCGCTGCAATGGTGTGTATGAAAAAGACCTCGCATTGCACCTGAACCTGATCGCTAACACTACCAGTGTTATATATTATAATCCTGCTACGGACCCCTACTCCACTACGCTAAGCCAGTGGAATGCACAGTTACAATCTACGCTCACCTCGGTGATCGGTGAAGCCAACTATGACATCGGTCACATGTTTGGCGCTTCCGGTGGCGGTGGTAATGCCGGTTGTATTGGTTGCGTTTGTGTAAACGGTTCTAAAGGCAGCGGCATCACTTCTCCTAATGATGGTATTCCCCAGGGAGATAATTTTGATATTGATTATGTGGCACATGAAGTGGGCCACCAGTTGGGCGCTAACCATACATTCTCTATGAGCAACGAAGGTACCGGCGTGAATAAAGAGCCGGGATCTGGTATCACCATCATGGGGTATGCCGGCATCACCAGCCAGGACCTTGCCCCTCACTCTATTGATATCTTCCACCAGGCATCTATTGCGCAGATACAGGCGAACCTGCTGACCAAGACCTGCCCGGTAACAACAAACATCAGCGCCACTAATGCAACACCTGTTGTATCAGCCGGTACAGATTATACCATTCCCATCAGCACTCCGTTTGCACTTACTGGTTCGGCTACAGATGCCAATCCCGGTAATGTGCTTACTTATACCTGGGAGCAAAATGATAATGCCGGTTCCGGACAAACAGGTGCCAGCAGCGTAGCCAGCGCTACTAAAGCTACAGGCCCGAACTGGATCACTTTCAGTCCTTCCACTTCTTCCACAAGGTTGTGTCCTAAATTATCCACTATCCTTGCAGGAGGATTAATATCCGGTCCGCTTACCGGTGGTGATGCAGGTGCCAATACAGAAGCGCTGAGTTCTGTTTCCAGAACATTGAACTTCCGCCTGACGGTGAGAGATAATGCTCCTTATAGTTCTACCGCACCGGTATCAGTTGGACAAACACAGTTTGATGATATGGTGGTTACGGTAACGAATACATCCGGACCATTTGCCGTTACAGCACCCAATACGGCTGTATCATGGGCGGGTAATTCATCACAAACCATTACCTGGTCTGTAAATAATACTACTGCTGCACCAGTGAGTTGTGCCAATGTAAAGATCTCTATTTCTACAGATGGTGGAAATACCTTCAGCACCTTAGTGGCCAGCACGGCCAATGATGGTTCTGAAGCAGTAACGATCCCTAATACACCTTCCACCACGGCCCGTATAAAAGTGGAAGCGGTGGGTAATATCTTCTTTGATATTTCGAACACCAACTTCAGTATTACTGCCGGTTCAAGCTGTGGCACACCGGATTTCTTGTCTTCTACAGCTATCACCACATCATCTGCTACGGTTCTCTGGGCTACAGTAGCCGGTGCTAATTCTTATGATGTGGACTATAAACTGAATTCCTCCGGCACCTGGACCAATGCTGCAACCGGAACCACTTCAACTTCAGTAAACCTTAGCGGTCTTGCCGCAGGTTCATTGTATGACTGGAGAGTAAGAGCAAATTGCACAAGTGGCAGCAGTGCTTACGCACAATCACAATTCACAACCATACCGGTTGCTGGATGTAATGCGCCAACAGGTCTCGCATCCTCTGCCGTAACTACTTCTTCTGCTACAGTAAGCTGGGCAGCGGCAAGCGGTGCGGTGTCTTATGATGTGGATTATAAAACCAATGCATCCGGCATCTGGACCAATGCGGCAACTGGCACCACTTCTTTATCTGTAAACCTGAGCGGCTTATCCGCTTCTACCTTGTACGATTGGAGAGTAAGAACCAATTGTGCCGGCGGAAGCAGCGCTTATGCACAGGCCCAGTTCACCACCTCGGCAGCTCCGGGTTGCGGTACTGCTTTTGAGCCGAATGAAACACAGGCCACCGCCGCTCTTATCACAGCAGGAGTGGCTAATTCAGCCGCTATTACTACGGCTACTGATAATGATTACTTCAGAGTGGTAACAACAGGTACTTCCAATAATACATTCAGCCTGGTGGGACCAAGCGGTGTTGATTTTGACATGACCATCTTCAACAGCGCCGGCACACAGATCGGAGCGGGCACCAGTGGTACAGCTACTGAAACCGTTTCATTGACCAGCCAGCCTGCAGGTACGTATTATATAAGGGTGTTTGGCTACAATGGTGCGTTCAGCGCTTCTTGCTATACCATTACTGCCACAGTAACACCGGTAACCACCGGCTGTATCAGTACTTATGATAATGCTACGAACGGAACATCCGCTGGCGCTGCCACTATTCCAAAGAATACAGATATCAAAGGTCTTATCAGCCCAAGTGGTGATAATGATTACTACCGTTTCACCATTGCCACAGGTGGTACTGCAACCATTACGCTTACCACACTGCCCGCTGACTACGATATGCGTTTGTACAGCAGCAATGGAACCACTCAGTTGGCTATCTCTCAAAATGGTGGCACTACCAGTGAAACCATTACGAGGACGTACACCGCAGGTACATATTTTGTCCGGGTGTATGGTTATAACAACGCCAATAATGCGACT
>CALSAT010000233.1:0-6381 GCA_943372905.1 Bacteroides fragilis
TGAATATCAGGCTTCTTGGGGAGGTCGGGATTATCCCATATCGCCCCCATTTGAAAGGAAGAGATCTCACTCTGGTCATTTATTTAACCCGGTTTTCGTAATTCTACGAACCCACTTAGCGTATTACTGCCTTATTTTCATAAATAGTATAGCTTCATTCTTGCAAACCTTACTATGCAGTTATACTTTAGCAATGAAAACCGAGCGAAATCCAATATTTGTAAAACCAGTAAATCCAGTATTTATGAAAAGACGTGTCCGCAAAATCGCAAACTTCTTTGCGTTCAACCTGCTATTTTTTGCTTTATACCTGAATTTCATTCACAAAGACAAAACGGCTATCGCAGCGCCTACTTCGTCAGCACAGCAATCAACGGCTGCCTTTAGTGGTACGGTACTGGTAGAAAACCCCGAGCAATTTGTGAAAAAAGAAGAAGCTTCTTCCACCGTTTCAGCTACTCAGTCTGCCAACAATACAGAAAGCAGCACAGCACTGAAACTGTCTATCAACTAATTTGAGCAAAAAGCAGCATTAATACAAAATACCCCTGGCGTAAAGTCAGGGGTTGTTGTGTTTTTATATCTGTCTGTCACTGAAATCTTTACCTTAGTGGCATGGAAAAGAAAGTCTTCCTTCTTGATGCTTTTGCCCTTGTTTTCAGGGCCTACTATGCACTTATCCGTGCGCCCCGCATTACTTCTAAAGGCAAAAACACCAATGCCCAGTTCGGTTTCACCAATGCGCTGGTGGAGCTGATCACCAAGCAAAAACCGTCTCACATGGCTGTTTGCTTTGATACCTCTGCGCCGACTGAGCGGCATACCGACTTTGCCGATTACAAAGCCAACCGGCAGGAAACCCCGGAAGATATCAGCGCTGCTGTACCCGATATCAAAAGAATCATAGAAGCCTTCAATATTCCCGTCATCGCTATTGATGGTTATGAAGCAGACGATGTGATTGGCACCCTCAGCAAACTGGGAGAAAAGGCCGGTTATGAAGTGTATATGGTGACGCCGGACAAAGATTATGGCCAATTAGTGTCTGAAAAAATAAAGATCTACAAACCTGCCTACCAGGGCAATGATGCAGAGATAATGGGACCGGAAGAAATTTGTGCCAAATGGAATATTAAAGAGGTAACACAGGTGATAGATATGCTGGGTATGATGGGTGATGCAGTGGACAATATACCCGGCATACCCGGTGTGGGAGAAAAAACTGCCGCTAAATTCCTGGCAGAATATGGATCATTGGAAAATACACTGGCCAATGCCGACAATATAAAAGGGGCGATGGGAGAAAAAGTGAGAAATGGAAGAGAAATGGCCCTGCTGTCCAAAAAACTCGCCACCATCATCACCGATGTGCCGGTAGAGTTTCATGAAGAAGATTTCAGGCTCAAAGAGTGGAACAAAGAAAAACTGAAAGAGGTATTTGCTGAATTGGAATTTAAAACACTTGGCAAGCGCCTGTTGGGTGAAGATTTCTCTGTAGCTACCTCCTCCAAAAGTGTGGTGGAGAAAGAAATACCGCAGGGAGTACAGACCGATCTTTTCGGAAACATCATAGAAAGTCCAAAACCAGATCCCCAAAGCCAAAGGTCAGGCTTAGATAATACAGACTTTACAGAAGAGTTGAAAGTAGATAAAAACATCAGCAACACACCACATCGCTATGAAGCCGTGGAAGGTGATACCGCCATTAAAAAGCTGGTGGCTGAATTAAAGAAGCACAGCGAGATCTGTTTTGATACCGAAACTACCGGCATTGATGCCAATGACGCCGAGCTGGTCGGCTTAAGTTTTTCCATAAAGCCGGGTGAAGCCTTTTATGTTCCCTGCCCTGCAGATCAAAAAAGTACAAAAGAGATACTGGCTCATTTTGAGCCGCTGTTTTCAGATAAAAAGAAAACATGGATCGGGCAGAATACCAAGTACGACCTGCTGGTACTGAAATGGTATGATGTGGAAATAAAAGGAGAACTCTTTGACACCATGCTGGCCCACTACGTAATTGAGCCGGACGGCAAGCGAAGCATGGATATTTTAAGCGAACGCTTTTTAGGGTATGAACCGGTACATATTGAAGAACTGATCGGCAAAAAAGGAAAGACCCAGGGCAATATGCGGGATGTGGAAGTAGAGAAGATAAAAGAATATGCCGGAGAGGATGCCGATATTACCCTGCAACTGAAAAACGTATTCGTTCCCCTGCTGAAAGAAAAAGAAGTAGAAAAGGTTTTTAACGAAGTAGAGAACCCCCTCGTGAAGGTATTGGTGGATATGGAGTATGAAGGAATAAAGATCGATGTGGATTTCCTGGGCGAGTATTCCAAAGAACTGGAGAAAGATGCAAAAAAGGCAGAAGAAAGTGTTTACAAACAAGCCGGGGTTCGTTTCAACCTGGCTTCTCCCAAACAATTAGGTGAAGTATTATTTGATAAGCTAAAGCTGGACCCTTCCGCCAAAAAAACAAAAACAGGCCAATACCAAACCGGCGAAGATGTATTGCTGAAACTGGCAGTAAAAGGGCACCAGATAGTTGATGACATCCTGGCCTTCCGGGAGCTGACCAAACTGAAATCAACTTATGTAGATTCATTGCCGCTGCTGATCAATAAAAAAACAGGACGGGTACATACCACTTACGGACAGGCCGTAGCTGTTACAGGCAGACTGGCCAGCAACAATCCCAATCTGCAAAACATACCTGTAAGAACTGACCGCGGCAAGGAAATACGGAAAGCATTTATCCCCAGAGACAGTAAACATATTCTCTTGTCAGCAGACTATTCACAGATCGAATTAAGAATAGTGGCCGCCATAAGTGGTGATGAGAATATGTGCAAGGCCTTCCGCGATGGTACCGATATACATACCGCCACCGCAGCACGGGTATATAATATTTCAGAAAAAGAGGTAACTAAGGAAATGCGTTACAAAGCCAAGAGTGTAAACTTTGGCATCATTTACGGACAAGGCGCCTTTGGCCTGGCCGATAACCTTGGCATCAGCCGTACAGAAGCCAAAGAGATCATTGATAATTATAAAAAGGAATTTCCCGGCATTCAGCAGTATATGGATGGTACTATCAACTTTGCCCGGGAAAATGGCTTTGTGGAAACACTCATGGGCAGAAAAAGGTGGCTGCGGGATATTAACTCGGCCAATTTCACCGTCCGGGGTTTTGCAGAACGAAACGCCATTAATTCACCTATACAGGGAACGGCAGCCGATATGATCAAACTGGCTATGCAGAAAGTTCAGGCTGCTATGAAAAAAGAAAAGATGCAAAGCAAGATGATCCTGCAGGTGCATGACGAACTGGTGTTTGACGCCCTGAAGACAGAAGTAAATGAACTAAAACCATTGATACTTGAAAACATGCAGACGGCCATGCTGCTGCCACACGATGTACCGGTAATAGCAGAATGTGGTGAAGGCAAGAACTGGCTCGAAGCTCATTAATGAATCATGGACTGGTCGCTATATTTTAAAGATGTATCTATTATCGGCAGCCGCTATCTGATCATAGCCAGCATTGCCTTTATTACCTGGTATGTACTGCTTCGCAAAATGATGGCCTCCAAAAAGATCCAGGACAAATTTCCAAAGTTCAATGATTATGCAAGGGAAATTGGATTTTCTATACTTACTGTATTCATCATGGCTTTTATCCCTGCTTTAGTATTAGGCAGTCCAGAAATGGCCCGGCATACCAAATTTTATTTAGATATAAAGCAGCACGGAACTTTGTATTTCATCCTGGCATTTCCCATAATGGCCATTATGCACGACACATATTTTTACTGGATGCACCGCCTCATGCACCATCCTTCGGTATTCAAACTGGTCCATCTCATTCACCACAAATCAACCAACCCAAGCCCATTTGCCGCTTATGCCTTTCATCCGCTGGAAGCCATTATAGAGGCTGGCATTTTCCTGGTGTTTGTTTTCACTATACCTGTTCACCTCTATCACCTGCTGTTCTTCTTCCTGTTCATGATCGTGTACAATGTGTATGGCCATCTGGGCTGGGAATTGTATCCCAAAGGCTTCAGCAAACACTGGTTCGGCAAGTGGATCAATACCTCCGTCAATCACAACCAGCACCATCAATATTTCAAAGGCAACTATGGATTGTACTTCCTCTTCTGGGACCGGATGATGGGCACCATCCGCAAAGACTACGATGAAAGATTTGAGGCGGTGAAAAGCAAAAAATAAATATTGGCCCGGCTGCAGTGCTGCTATCATCGTCCCTTGCGGCGCTCCGTTCAGGGTTCTGTTCGCTTATCAGCATTTTACAAGTCCAATTGTTATAAATCGGCATATTCAAATACCTTTTTGCCACCCACCTGCATTTTTGTCCTTTCCAACTGGTTTGATCCCCCGGGCTTTAATCCAACTTTCGCAGTTGTTTCCTTATAGATAAGCCGCAGATAAGCCGATGATAAGTCGCAGATAAGCCGATGATAAGCCGGTATATAAAGGGCGGCTTATCTGGGGGTTATCTGCGGTTCATTTCCCTTTTATCTGCCTTTTAAACAACTGCTGGTGTTATCACCCCCAGCAATAAGCCAGCTCGTACCGAGCCAGCCAGGCTCAATAAAGTATGCTTTGGCTTCATTTCATCAGTAAAAGGCCGGGAGGATACCGACAACCCGGGCATATCAGCCCCCGCCCTTTGCAGGCGCTGTAAGTAATCTTTGGGGCCAAACAGGATGTTTTTAATGCCTGCTTGGTATAAGTTTGCATCCTTATGCAACCTGTTATTTACTATTGTTATGATGCTTACTGTGGCTGGTGCTATGGTTTCAGCCCGGTTATAAAAAAACTGGCCGACACCTACAAAAACCAACTGGTGTTTGAAGTATTATCCGGCGGCATGATACCGGCAGAAAATCCGCGGCCCATTTCCGCCACTGCCGGTTATATCAGAAGCGCCTACAAGCAGGTAGAAGAAATGACGGGTATTGAATTTGGCCAGGATTATCTCTGGCATATATTCAACCCGGAAGAAAGCGACTGGTTTCCCCATTCCGAAAAAGCGGCCATCGCCCTGTGCATTTTTAAAGAATTATATCCTGAACAGCAGGTAGCTTTTGCTGCCGATCTTCAATACTCATTGCATTATGAAGGTCGTGACCTTACAGATGATGAAGCGTACCGCCACCTGCTGGAAAAATACCATATGAGCCCGGATGATTTTTATAAGAAACTACACGAAGAGGATTATAAAGACAAGGCACATCATGAGTTTGCACTGTGCAGACAACTACAGGTTACCGGCTTTCCTCAGGTGCTGATACAAACCGCTGCGCAAAAATTTTATTTACTGTCAAAAGGATTTACCGACTTTGCGACTATTAATTCACGGCTTGAAGCAGTGCTGAATGAAATACAAAACCCTGCTTCTTAATTTAATACTCCCACATGATACTTACGATCACACTGAACCCCTGTATAGACAAAAGCTCCAGGGTGGAAAAAATGAAACCTGAAAGCAAATTACGCTGTACAGAAGTAGTGAATGAGCCTGGCGGTGGTGGCATCAACGTAAGCAAGGCGCTAAAAAAATTAGACACCCCTTCAGTTGCACTGTTTCCCGCCGGCGGACATAACGGCAACATGCTATGTTCACTGCTGAAAGAGGAAGGCATTTTATTTCACGCAGTGGATACCAAAACTGAAACAAGGGAAAACTGGATCGTACTGGAAACCTCCACCAACAACCAGTTCCGTTTTACCTTTCCTGGAAGAGAAGTGCAGGAAGAAACCATCAAAACAATGGTAGAGCAGATCCGTTCCTTTGCTCCTTCTTTTGTAGTGGCCAGTGGCAGCCTGCCTCCGGGGTTACCAGATTACTTTTATGGATTAATAGTTAAAAATGCGGCTGCTGTTGGCGCCAAATGTATTGTTGACACCAGCGGCCCTGCCTTACAGGCCTTAAAAGGTAAACATGCTTTCCTGATAAAACCCAATATTGGTGAGTTATGCAAAATGCTGAACGTAGACTGGCTGGATAAAAATGAAGTGCCCGATGCGGCACAGCAGGCCATTGCCGATGGGTTTGCCGAGGTGATCGTTATCTCCATGGGAGCAGAGGGTGCCTGGCTGGTAAGCAGCGATCAGCGGTATTTTGCAGCGGCTCCGCCGGTAGAGAAAAAAAGCACTGTTGGCGCCGGCGATAGCATGGTGGCTGGCATTACATATTCTCTCCAGAAAAATAAATCGCTGAAGGAAGCCCTTCAGTTCGGCGTAGCTTGCGGCAGCGCTGCCACCATGAATGATGGTACCCAGTTATTCAACATGGCGGATGCAGAAAGATTATATACCGGTATCAATACAGAATAAACAGGTGCCATGAAAGCA
>CALSAT010000234.1:0-6374 GCA_943372905.1 Bacteroides fragilis
CCTTTTAATGACTGACCCAGTGCACTAACATGTTGGCTTAGCTGTGCATAGCTGGCAATAAACGATACGCTGGCTTCTGTACTGCCATAGATGCTGAAAATCTCCTTACCAAAAACATGGGTCACATTTTTAAAAATGATTTCATTCAGTGGCGCTCCACCGGATATTACGGTGCGAATTGGGTGAATGATATTTTTAAAATTTTCGGTAAGCTGGTTTAAAGAGGCTGGTACACCTGCCAGCAGATCTGCTTCTTCTTTTAAGATCAGTTCAGTGATGCGGCTTTGGTCCTTTTCATCCGTTACAACAGCTTTTTTACCGAGTATCAGCGCAAACAGCACAGCCGTATAACCAAAGCCATGTGATACAGGAATTGAAATATAAACTGCTCTTCTTTTATTAATTTTTGTTTTCACGAGCAGGTCAGCAAAAGAACGGATCCAATAAAACTCACCTGCTCTTTTCTCTACAAGTTTAGGCTCGCCGGTAGTGCCGGAGGTCGGAAATATCAGCTTCGCCAGTTGTACAGCAAATGCTTCTCCCTTTGTTTCCGGGTTAGTAATAAGATCATTTATATCCATCGAACTATCAATGGACAATAGTTCAGGCTCAGCTGTAAATAAATAACAGTGCGGCTTTTGCTGATTGATTATTTTGGTGAGATAGGAAGGGTGTACTTTTTTATTTACCAGTACTAGTTTTATACCGAGATTTTGAATGGCATAAAAAGCGAGGATATGATTCACTGTATTGTCGCAGATAAGTATTGCGGAGGTTTCTTTTGTTATTTCTATTTTCCGGCTGATAGTAAATGAAAGCTGTAATACGGCCCGGTACAACTGTTTGAAGTCATAGCGGTCATGACCATCAGTTAGAGCCGTCTTATTTCCGTAATGGTCGGCTGCAAATTTCAGGATAAAGCATAAGTTGTTCCTATGCTTACGTTTTGCCTTCCACAAGGCTATCAGTGAGCCGGGTGTGAGGAACCTTGATTTAATAAGGTGATAAATGAACTGCATGGTCAGGCTTTCTTTTTTAAATGCCTCACTTGCAGGCGGTACCATAGGTTGGGAAACAGGACAGCTGAAAAAACAATAATCCCTGTCCACCAGGGGCGGTATTTTCTTTTTTTATTGACCAGCCGGTTAAGAATGATCGTAACAGCTTTTGCTTTGCTCATGGCCGGCCGTTTATGATTGATCTCGTTTACCATGCTCATGCGGGTTCTTACAACAGGCAGGTAAACACTGCTGACAGCGACCTTCTTTACCCGCAGTTCCGGTTCCATGCACCGCAGCCATTGGTCAAATGCAACTTTGGAGGACTGATAAGCCGACCAGCCAGCGGTGGGTGGAAGTAAAACATTTTGTGCAGAAACATTGACTATTTGGCCTTTTCTGGCTATCAGGCCTGGCAAAATGCCCAGTAGTAATTGCACCGGCCCGGTATAATTGGTGGCGCTGCATCGCCGGGTGTCTGTGTAACGGTCAATGGAATTATCAAGACCCCGGTGTATTGATTTACCGGCATTATTAATAAAAATATCAATTCCAATTTGCCGGGTGGTAAGATTGTGCAGCAATTCTATTATTTGTGATTCTTCTCTCAGGTCGGCGCAAAAAATTTGTATTGAGCAAGGTTTGCCCTTGCAGCGTTGTTGAAGTTCTTCCAGTTTTTGTCTCGTCCGGGCTAGAAGTATAAGGGTTACCTTATAGCTGCTGAGTGCTTCCGCCACAGCCGCTCCGATGCCATAGGAAGCGCCAGTGATAAGTATGGTTTTGCCCCATACCGCTTTAGCCAGGTTTTCAGTGCTTGCGCCGGGGGCCGGAAATAATAGCTTCTCCAGCAAGGTTTGCTTGTTGTGGTCTTCGTAATCTGGAATGGTGGCTTGGTTCATTTGCTCTGATGGTCAAAAATAATGGTTACTGTAAGAAGTGAGGGCAGGGAAATACGGGCACATAAAATGGTGTGGCTGAATGGTATCATGAATATGGCTGGAATGGGGTTGGAGGCGTATTAGCACGGAGTAGCAATGGATAAACCCTTAATTAACTCCCCTATAACTTCCCTATATGTCCGGTATAAGTCTGCTATAAGTTGGCTATAACTCCTTAATTTTGGGTAAATCAGACGATCATATAAAAAAGAGCCACAATGCCAAAAGGTAAATTGCCACCCTGCCCGGACCCGGAGCTTTATATACTGGTAAAGACAAAGGAGGGTTCATTTTGGAGACGAAAAAGGGGAACGGTGAAAAAGGCGTCCCTTAATAAAACTTTTTCTGATAATAACCAGGCATTCAAGGTCCTGATGCCAGCGGCGGCCAGGATGGTGAAAAAGCTGGACTCTTATACCCGCCAGCTTGACATGGGACGAATAACGGCACGGATCGCCGGAAAGTGGCTTAAACCTTATATTGAAACAGGCACCATCTCTTTTGCTGCCCTTAATAAGATGGAACTGCAAAGGGACCATCCGCTGGAGCATTTATGCAATGCGAATTATATCATTACAGCCAATGAGGGTTTTCACCGTATATATATTGACCTGGTATCAGGTAAGGTAATAGCCCAGAATACACTGGTGACTGATTATTATTTTGAGGCAGTGCTGTTATATGGAGATCCCACCATGGATGGAGGGCTTGTTACTAAAGACCGTACATCAGAGCTCTATCATTTTGGGGCAGGGACACCAGCAGGCTGTATTCTGGAAATTCCCTTTGCGCCGGCAGGTGAGCCGCGGCTGTTATTTTTGAAAGTGAGTTGCCTGGAGGAAAATGAAATGGCGGCTCATTATAAAAACTATGCGATGCGGGTGGTGGGAGTTGGGATGGGAGAAGATAAAAGATAGTTAAGTGTTGTTTTAAATTCTGTTAACCTATACTTTATGAAACCACTAGTATTCTTTCTTATATTTTGCTTTTCCATAAAGTCTGCTGCGCAAGACTCTTCTTTTGCACTATCTGGCCAGATAACCAAAAAAGGTGTCCATTGGAGGATGGATGGCAGCAAGCTGAACCTTAAAGAACTAAAGTCTGCTATTTACAAAGTACCCGAAGCAATACCGTATTATAAAAGAGCAAACAACCGGAAAGTAATTGGATTTTCTCTTTTAGCCCCAGCAGTAGCATTTGCTTTTTTAGGCAGAATGAATTTGGATGTTAACAGCCCAAGGTATGGTAATAACAGATCTGGATTTAGTGCTGCTGCTATTATAACATACGGAACATCCATATTCTTTATGGCCAGTTCATTAAAGCAGCTAAAAAAAGCGGTGGGTAAGTATAATGAGGGGAGAAAGCTAATTTATTAGCGATATGTGAACAGCATAATAAAAAAGGCGGCCCTTGTAAGAGGCCGCCTTCTTTATTTTTTATAGTATGTGCTTATGGCATATTTTCCAAATTCAACGGATACCGGTAGATACCATCATACCCTGGATAGATGCCTTCCAGTTGAATGGTCTCGCCTTTCAGGCCGTTGATGGCCCTGTTAAGTTCTTCTATGTTGGCTACATCAGCACCGTTCACACTGGTGATCACAAATCCATCCTGCATTCTTGTTTTGCTGAAAGGCCCCCCGGCTTTTATTTTCTTTACGAGTACGCCTCCTTCCAATTCATATTGCATGGCGGTTTTCTTGTCAAGAGTCTCCAGGTCTGCACCCAGTTTTTGGCTGGAGCCAGAGGAGGCTAACTGCTCATATGTTCCTGTTTTGCTGGATAGGGTAGCGGAGGTTGTTTTTTCCACACCATCTCTTTTATATGTAATATTGATTTTTTCCCCTGCATTATATGAGGAGATGGTGGCCTGTAATTCTGTCCAGGAGTTGATTGGTGCTTCATTGATCTTGGTGATGATATCGCCGGGTTTTAGCCCGATGCCAGCCGCCGCTCCATCCTTAGCCACAGTGCCAATATGAGCCCCATCACCTGCATCAATCTTATCTTCTGCTACCTGGATTCCTAAGTAGGGTCGTTTTACATCACCGTATTTAATGAGGTCATTCACTATTTTTTTAACCAGGTTCACAGGAATGGCGAATGAATAACCTGCGTAGGTACCGGTAGGCGCATAGATGGCTGAATTAATACCGATCAGTTGACCATCGGTGCTTATCAAAGCACCCCCACTATTACCCTGGTTTACAGCAGCATCCGTTTGTATGAATGATTCTATAGGGGTAGAGCTTTGTCTGCCGTTAATACCAATATTTCTGCCTTTGGCGCTAACGATACCAGCTGTAACGGTAGTTTCCAGTGTAAGTGGATAACCTATTGCGAGTACCCATTGGCCCAGTTTTACATTATCAGAATTGCCATATAGCAGGAAAGGGAAACCAGTGCCATCAATTTTTAATACGGCGATATCACTGCTTGGGTCCTTGCCGATCACTCTAGCTTTATACACTTTTTTATTGTTCATGGTCACGGTGATCTCATCAGCCACTCCATCGCCACCGTCGGATACTACGTGGTTATTGGTAATGATATAGCCATCATCGCTGATGATAACACCGCTGCCGGAAGCTCTTTGTTCAGGTTGTATTTGCGGTCCAAAACCGGAGCCAGGGCCAAAGAATTGTTCAAAAAGATCTTCCATGCCACCACGATTGCGGGGGAGCTGGTTGCTTATCTTTTTAGCGGGGATCTTTGTTTTAATGTGAACTACCGCTGGTACGGCTGTATTGGCGGCCTTCGTAAAGTCGATTGGCTCACCTGCACCGGTCGCATTGTCAAAAAAACCGGCATAGTTGGCCGGAACATTGCCATTTGCGGTTTGAGTGAAAGTGGAGGACTGTTTACGGGACACTTTGTTGTAAATCCACACACTTCCAATAGCTGATATTGCACTTACGGCAACAACGAGTAAAAGCTGTTTGAGTTTCATAGTTTTTTTTATTTTCTTATCTCCTAATGGGTTTAAATGGGCCATACGATTTTCTCAAATCCTGTGCCTCTGCTCTGCAAAGTAACAAACTGTCAGTTCAGGTGTTCAAACCGTCAGTTCAGTTTAACAAATCTTTACTAAGAGCTTCGTACTTCTGCCCTGTTGTAAATTTATTAAGATTTACGGGGAATCAAAAGCCCAGGTTTTATAAGCGGCAAAGGAATTCAAGGGTATCCACCCCATCTGCGTAGTCGGATAGGGAGGGGGCCTGGCTTTGCCCAAACGGCACAAAACCGCTTCCCACGATGCACTGCAGCTCGGGGTTGGTCAAAAGTTCTCCGGCCAGCAATTCCTTGTCTTCATAATATCCATAGTTCAGTTGGCTGATGGGGGAGAAGAGAGAGGGTTCTTCCACCAGCAGCAGTGCACCGCTGCTCATATAGTATTTTTTATTGAGCAGGTGCAGAGCGAGGTTGTAGTCGTAATTGTTTTTGTATTTATGGTGGTCGGCCAGGTAATTATATTTTTTAAATGCTTCTATCAGCGGTATAAAGTCATATCCGGGGGGAACATAGATCTTGGTCACATTGCGGCAGCCCAGTCCGAAATACAAAAAAACATCGTTGGCAAGGAGTTCCAGTTCCTGAGCAGTTTCATTCCCTGTCAATATGGCTGCAGAGGTCCTGTTTTGCCGGATGATATGCGGGTATTTGCCAAAATAGTATTCAAAATAGCGGGAAGAGTTATTGCTGCCCGTGGCAATATAGGCATCACATCCTTTCAGCATATCGGCAAAGCCGGGAAGGTCATTCATTTCCGGCTCCCACTCTGCCATTTTTTCAGCTAAGTGTTTAATGAGGACCTGGTCTTTGGAGGAAGGTTTTACAACAGCCCTATGCCCGGAAATAAAAACAGCCAGCCAATCATGAAATCCTACCAATGGAATATTACCTGCCATTACAATTCCTACCTGGAGGGGTTGGTTGTTTGCTTCCGGCAGGGGGTACCCGGCCAGCCATTTTCCAAGTATATCTTTTTGCAAAAAATGATGGGCAATATTTGCCACAGCAAGATCAATGAATTCGGGTACGAACCAGCCATTTTCCCGGCTGGCCCTTTCTTTTGCGTTTTGCCAGTCTTCAGCATCTCCTAAAATATATTCTCCAAGCCGGACCAATAAATCAATACGATGTGGTAAATTCATTCGTAACATTTAATTTTGTCACGCAAAAGTAACTCTGAACCCATTAATTAAATTTTTATGGCTATTAAGATCACTGAAGAATGTATCAACTGTGGCGCCTGCGAGCCTGAATGTCCCAATAACGCTATCTATGAAGGTGGTGTGGAATGGGCTGTTTCCGATGGAACCACCGTCAAAGGACCTTTTACCCTGCTGGATGGCTCTGTAGTGGATGCGGATCAGAAAAATGCCCCGGTGGCGGTTGATATTTACTACATAACGCCCAATAAATGCACTGAG
>CALSAT010000235.1:0-6340 GCA_943372905.1 Bacteroides fragilis
CATCACTGTTGCCGATACTGACTATAAATTCATCCACGATGGGAAGGATGGAACTGATGGATTCCACCACAGGGTAGTCAAATTTAACAGCATTGCGAACAAAAGTGAAGCCGGAGATTTTCATGAAAGCGGGAATTACTGCAATGTTATGACACTTTCTCTGACATTAGTTGCTTCACCAGCGTCTCCAGTTCCTGTATCCTTTTTTCCAGTTCCGGTAAGTTGCGGGCCATGGATTGACTGCGGATGGCTTTATTATAATCATAAGCCGGAGAACCGGTAACGGCCTGGCCAGGCGTTTTTAATGATTTACCCAAACCTGCCTGTGCGTTGATCTTGGAACCGTCGGCCACCTGCAAATGCCCGGCAAGCCCGGCCTGCCCGCCTATCATCACCCCCTTGCCAATTTTAGTGCTGCCACTCACACCGGCTTGTGCGGCGATGACGGTAAAATTGCCCACCTCTACATTATGTGCTATCTGTATCAGGTTGTCCAGTTTAGCGCCGGATTTTATTAAGGTGGAACCGATCGTAGCCCGGTCTATCGTGGCATTAGCGCCTATTTCCACCTGGTCTTCTATTACTACATTGCCAAGCTGTGGTACTTTCTTCAACGTACCATCTGCCTGTGGTGCAAAA
This sequence comes from Bacteroides fragilis, assembly GCA_943372905.1. Taxonomy (GTDB): domain Bacteria; phylum Bacteroidota; class Bacteroidia; order Chitinophagales; family Chitinophagaceae; genus JJ008. Next base: position 640 of record CALSAT010000235.1, read on the forward strand.
CCAAAACCATCACTGCCAATCACCGTACCGGCATGAATGGTAACCTGGTTACCCACTTTGCAATCATGATAGATCTTAACCCCCGGATGGATAACGGTATTGTCGCCAATAGTTACGTTGTCACCGATATAGGCATTGGGATATATCTTGGTATTGTTGCCCACTTTCACATTTTCACCGAGGTAGGCAAAAGCGCCGATAAAAACATTTTCGCCATAGGTGGCTGTCTTTGCAATATAACTTGGCTGCTGAATACCGGTGAGTTGCTGCTGCATTATTTCCTGGTACTTGCCCAGCAGGGTGGCAAAGGCTGTATATGCATCCGGCACCCGGATAAGGGTAGCCGATATGGGTTGTTTTAGTTCGTACCCTTCATTAATTATAATGATAGAGGCATTGGTGCTGTAAAGGAATTCCTCATACTTCGGGTTGGCAAAAAAAGTAAGTTGCCCCTCTTTTGCCTCTTCTATTTTACCAAAAGAAGAAACAGCAGCGTTGGGTTCGCCTTCTATCTTACCACTTACGATAAGTGCTATTTGTGCAGCCGGAAATTGCATGTAGTTTAAAGCTTTGAGCTATGAGTTTCGGGTTACGAGCCAACAGCCGCACTTACAGGCCCGCCGCTCATAGCCCATCACCCGCAGCTATCTCATGTAACAAATGTAATATTTTTTAATCTCGCCGAATGTAAGTCCGCTCTGATAGTTGATCAGCGCATTGTCCACCCTGGAAATGTCTTTTATGGTGCCGTCCTTAAATAATATATTGATGCGTTCGTCACGGGGATTGTAAGTGGTATTACTGGCTTCGCCGGTAAATACAAAATAATCCGCCTCTTTTTCACTGATGCCTAAATTAGCAATGGCTGCTTTTGTTTTCTCTTCAACCATAGAGGCTTCAAAAGGTTCGGCCTGGAGTTTTACTTTCAGCAGCCTCCGCTCCACTATACAACGGCAAAGCGTAGCTAATATTTTATCCGGGTGATGGCTCCAGTTTTTGATCGTGGCCATTACATCATGATCATCAAGACGGCAAAAGGTATCCAGGTGCTGCTCGATGAATGAGGTATTGTCTTTTTTTTCTGCTAAGAAGAAATTGAGGTCCTCTGTGGCAGCTCTTACCTGCTGTCCGGCTGCAATCAATTCTTTTGCCCGGCGGATGATCTTGACGAGCATCATTTCTGCACCCAGCACCGTTTTGTGCAGGTACACCTGCCAGTACATCAGGCGGCGGGATACCAAAAATTTTTCAATAGAATAGATTGCCTTCTCTTCCACTACCAATTGTCCGTCGTGTACGGTCAGCATTTTCAGGATGCGGTCATACCCGATCACTCCCTCTGCCACACCGGTAAAAAAACTATCCCGGTTCAGGTAGTCCAGCCGGTCCACATCCAGTTGCCCGGATACTAACTGATGCAGGAATTTTTTTGGATGGGTATCAGTAAAAATATCAATGGCTGTTTGCAGTTGCCCGTTCAGCTCTTCATTCAGTTTGCGCATCAGCAGAATGGAGATCGTTTCATGATGTACCTCATTTATCAGTTCATTTTCCAATGCATGAGAAAAAGGCCCATGTCCCATATCGTGCAGCAGGATGGCGGCTTTCGCCCCCAGTTCTTCCTCTTCCGTTATCACAATGCCTTTGCTTTTCAATTCGCTTAATGCAATACACATCAGGTGATAGGCACCAAGGGAATGATGCAGCCGGGAATGAACAGCACCTGGATACACCAAATGGGCAAAAGCCATCTGGTGAATATTTCGCAACCGCTGGTACCAGGGGTGTGAGATGAGTTGTAATATCAACGGCTGGTCGATGGTAATAAAGCCATACACCGGGTCGTTAATGATCTTTCGGACAGTGGGCATTGTTGCTTTTTTGTTAAAAGGCCCGGACAGGGCAGGCGACAAATGTACAACGGGAGAAATTAATAAGCTATTTTTACCAATAACGGATCTCCAGACCAAATCAGTTCACGAATACTAAATTATCAGAATGGCAGTAGCTAAAATTATTTGGGTAGATGATGAAATAGAAAGCCTTCAGTCGCAGAAAATGTTCCTGGAGAATAAGGGGTATGAAGTGCAAACCTTTACCAATGGTTTTGATGCCATTGACTATGTGAAAGAGAACCTGGTGGATGTGGTACTGATCGATGAATCAATGCCCGGCATTACCGGGTTGGAAACACTGGCCAAGATCAAAGAAGTGAACCAGTCGCTGCCGGTGGTACTGATCACCAAGAACGAAACAGAGAACTTGATGGATGAAGCCATTGGCTCCCAGATAAGCGATTACCTCATAAAACCGGTAAATCCTAACCAGGTATGGCTGAGCCTGAAAAAGATAATAGACAATCGCCGGCTGGTGGCAGAGAAAACAACAACCGCTTACCAGCAGCAGTTCCGCCATTTATTTACTGCCCTGAACAGCAATCCGGATTACAACGAGTGGATGGACATCTACCGCAAGCTGGTGTACTGGGAACTGGAAATGCAGAAAAGTGATAGCCCGGAGATGCAGGAGATCTTGCAAAACCAGAAAAGCGAAGCCAACACCGAGTTCTTCAAATTCGTATCAAGAAACTATGCCAGTTGGGTATCGCCCAAAAGTGTGGAGGGCCCGGTAATGAGCCACACGTTGCTGAAATTTAAAGTGCTGCCCCATTTGGAAAAAGGAACACCGCTGTTCTTTGTATTGATAGATAACCTCCGTTTCGATCAGTGGAAGGCCATCCAGCCCATTTTTGCCGAAAGCTTCCGTATACTGGAAGAAGAAAGTTTTTACAGCATTTTGCCCACCGCCACCCAGTATTGCCGCAATGCCATCTTTGCCGGGCTGATGCCGGTGGATATTGAAAAGAAATTTCCGCTGCAATGGAAAAATGACGAATAAGAGGGAGGAAAGAATTTGCATGAAGAAGAATTTTTACGGGCACAAATAAAGCGGCTGGGTAAAACTGACCTGAAGATATCATACACCAAAGTGGTGAATAACCAGGCAGGGCTGGACCTGGTGAACAATATCCACAACCTGCTGAACAATGACCTGAATGTGATCGTTTACAATTTTGTTGATATGCTGAGCCATGCCCGTACAGAAATGGAGGTGCTGAAAGAGTTGGCAGGCGATGAGATGAGCTATCGCAGCATTACGGCAAGCTGGTTTGAACATTCACCACTGCACCAGGCCCTTAAAAAAGTGGCCGAGAAGAATATCAAGATCGTGCTGGCCACCGACCATGGCAGTGTGCGGGTAAAAACACCTTACAAGGTGGTGGGAGATAAACAAACGACCACCAACCTGCGGTATAAACATGGTCGTAACCTGAATTATGAACCCAAAGAAGTACTGGCCTTCCGTGATCCCAGGGATGCGGGGCTGCCGGTACCCACTATCAATTCCTCTTTCATCTTTGCGAAAGAAGACAGTTTCCTGTGCTACCCGAATAACTATAACTATTATGTCAATTATTACCGGAACACTTTTCAGCATGGAGGCGTAAGCCTGGAAGAAATGATCGTACCGGTAATAAAAATGCAGAGTAAATAAAGTCGGTGTTGAATAGTGAATGGGTTGTGGAAAACAACAAGCCTCTTTAAAGCATCCAGCAATTACGAAGGTTTACCTTTGCAATGATAATTCACTATTGACTATTCCCCATTCACTATGAAGTACACACAAACTACCCTTGATAAATTAGAAGCGATTCCCGAAGAGGCCGGCTATGTGCTGCGTTATGAAAGAGGTACTTTTCAAAGCGGTTATTGCATACTGGAAGCAAAGAAAGTGGTGGTGCTGAATAAATTCCTGCAAACAGAAGGACGCATCAATACACTGATCGACCTGTTGCCGCAACTGGACATCAATGCAGATGCATTGACCGAAGAGTCGAAAAAAATATACACCGGCATCATCTCCAAACTCGAAAGTGAGGAAAGTTGATCAGGTAATTGATTAACCAGGTAACCTGAAGCAAGGTAAAACAGTTGAAATTCAACTATCCTGATCACCCAATTAACTATTTAACCAGTTAACTGATCTACTGATTACCTTTACCTGTGACCTGTCCCCCGCTTACAATAACATTTCTTGGCACCGGCACCAGCAGCGGCGTACCTATGATCGGCTGCGGATGCGAAGTGTGTACCTCTGCAGATAAAAAAGACAACCGCCTGCGATCAAGCATACTCGTGCAATCGCCCAATACGACCTTAGTAGTGGATACCGGCCCCGATTTTCGCTACCAGATGCTGCGCCGGAAGATCAGGGATTTGGATGCCGTTGTATTCACTCATCCGCATAAAGACCACCTGGCCGGACTCGATGATGTGAAAGCTTTTAATTTCCTGCATAAGAAGCCGATGGAGATATATGCTGATTCCCTGACGGAAGAAGCATTGCGGCGTGATTTCTATTATGCATTTACCGATACCAAATACCCGGGCATTCCCGAACTGAACCTGAATACGATCAATCTCGAACCATTTACTATTGGCGATATTCCCGTCATACCCATTTTGGTCTGGCATCTGAAAATGCCGGTCATGGGTTTTCGTTTTGGTAAGTTCACCTATATCACCGATGCCAATAAGATAGAGGAAGCAGAAAAAGAGAAAATCAGGGGCAGTGAAGTGATGGTGCTAAATGCATTGCGTAAGCAAAAACATATCTCCCATTTTACGCTGGGCGAAGCTATAGACATGGTGCAGGAATTGCAGGTCCCCGCGGCTTATTTTACCCATATCTCTCACCAATTAGGCCTGCATGCTGAAATCGAATCAGAACTGCCTGCCCATATCCACCTCGCCTGGGATGGATTGCAGTTGGAGTTTACTTAGGATAGCCGTTCATAAAATCGATAACTAACAGGTGTTAGTTTTACCAAAATTCCTTTATCTTGCATTGCCTTTAATGATTGCTTGCCCGCTTATTGAAGGTGCTGTGCCACCCCTGCAACATGGAGTGGCACAGTTATTAAAGAAAACACCAACGATTAAATCTGTATGAATTTTCAAACTGCCGAGCTTACCCAACAGGTAGCACAAACTGCCCGTGATTTTGCCAATCAGCATATCAAACCACATGTAATGGAGTGGGATGAGACCCAGGAATTTCCCATCCACATTTTTAAGGAAATGGGTAAACTGGGGCTTATGGGTGTACTGGTGCCCGAAGAATATGGCGGTGCCGGTCTTTCCTATTTTGAATACAAATCAGTGATAGAAGAAGTGGCCAAAGTATGCGGTTCCATCGGGCTCAGCCTGGCCGCACATAATTCCCTCTGTACCGGGCATATACTCAGTTTTGGAAATGAAGCACAAAAGAAAAAATGGTTGCCCAAACTCGCTACTGCAGAGTGGATCGGTGCATGGGGCCTGACGGAAGCCAATACCGGCAGCGATGCAGGTAATATGCGCTGCACCGCTGTAAAGGATGGTGATGAGTGGGTCATCAATGGCACCAAGAACTGGATCACCCATGGCAAAAGTGGTGATGTGGCCGTGGTGATATGCCGAACCGGCGAACCGAGAGCCAAGAACAACTCCACCACCTTTGTAGTGGAAAGAGGTACTCCCGGTTTTACTGCCGGTAAAAAAGAAAATAAACTGGGAATGCGGGCCAGCGAAACAGCCGAAATGGTATTTGATAATTGCCGCATACCCGATGCCAACCGCCTGGGCGAAGTGGGAGATGG
>CALSAT010000236.1:0-6336 GCA_943372905.1 Bacteroides fragilis
TAACAAACCGGTTACAAACTATCAGCCAATCATACCCATGCCCACCCAATTTGGCAATGATCTTGGCGCTGCCTTTGGTAGTGGTATCAAATACGTCACCATGAAATACCCAGGTCATTTTGCCATTGATCTCCACCACGAGTTTGTCCACCAATTGGAAATTGCTCAGTTGTATATCACTGTAGCGCCTCATCATTTCATCATGATTGCCTGTAACATATACCACCCTGGTGCCGCTGCTGAGTAAGTTCAGCAGTTCTTTTATTACCTGAAGATGAGTGGCAGGAAAATATCGTTTGCTGAACTGCCATCCGTCAATGATGTCTCCATTGAGTATAAGCAAACGGGGTGATATGCTTTGCAGGTAGTTAACGATCTCTTTGGCATGACAGCCATAAGTACCCAGGTGCAGATCCGATATTACTACTACGTCTAAATTTCTTTTTTTCAATGTGTACAGAGATTTTATAAAGTACCGTAAGTATTGTTACCGGACTGATAAGCCAGCTTTACCAAATTGTAATGGCTGTGTGATATAATTATTATCGATAAAAGAAAAATCAGTTCATTAATGGGATACACTAATGCATGTAAAATGAAAACCTGTTAAGCCAGTATTATGTTCTGAAAAATTGTTTTTGTAATTACACTTACATAACTATTCGTTTATCCGGTGGTAAAATGATGTTCATGTTAGCAGCGCAATTTCGCCGGACAAATGAATGTGTTAATCAACTAAAACAATTTCCTTATGGCTGCAACTACAAACACACAACTCAAAAAAATTCCTTTACTCCTTATTGCCTGTTTTCTGTTCCCGGCTATGTTGCTGGCACAGAAGAATATTACAGGAAAAGTAGTATCGGCAGACAATCAGCAACCGCTGGCCGGCGCTAGCGTAACCGTAAAAAAATCCGGCGCTATCACTACCACCAATCAATCCGGAGTGTTTAACGTTAACGCTTCTGACAATGATGTATTAATAATAAGCAACGTGGGATTTGAGACGATCGAGATAAGCGCAGGTGAAGCTGCTTCTGTACAACTGAAAGTGGATTCTAAAAATATGAATGAAGTAGTGGTTACCGCCCTGGGTATTAAAAAGGAGTCGAAAAGGCTCGGCTACTCGGTGCAGGAAGTAAAAGGCGCTGATCTGATCAAAGCGAGAGAGCCAAATGCTATCAATGGGCTGGTAGGAAAAGTGGCAGGTCTTTCTATAGGCGCTTCAACTGAAATACTCGGCCGGCCACAAATATTATTACGTGGAAACAGCATCAACTTCTTTGTAATTGATGGGGTGCCGGTAAACTCCGACACATGGAACATCAGCCCGGATGATATAGAAAGTTACTCTATCTTAAAAGGCCCCACCGCTGCGGCATTATACGGCAACCGTGCTATCAACGGTGCTATTATCATTAACACCAAAAAAGGATCAAAAGATAAAAGAGGGTATAGTGTGGAATTTAACTCCAGTACTATGTTTGAAAAAGGCTTCAATGCAATCCCCAAAGTGCAGGATGAGTATGGCCCTGGTGATCATGGCAGGTACTCATTTGTAGATGGAAGGGGTGGCGGTCTGAACGATGGCGACTATGACATCTGGGGACCTAAGTTTGAAGGGCAGTTGATCTCCCAGTACGACAGCCCAATTGACCCCGTATCTGGCCAGCGTACCAAAACACCGTGGGTGGCCAGGGGAAAAGATAACCTGAAACGTTTTATCGAAACAGGTTTGCTAACCACCAACAGTATTGCGGTTTCTTCCAGCACAGAAAAATCTGATCTGCGTTTCTCTTTATCTAATACCTATCAGAAAGGCATTGTGCCAAACACAAAACTGAACGGGTTCAACTTCAATACATTTATAGGGCATGATTTTTCTCCCCGCCTGCGTTTTGAGGCCAATGTAAACTATAATCGCCAGGCTACTCCCAATGTGCCGGATGTTAACTACGGTCCCAATAGTATGATCTATAATATAATTATATGGGGCGGCGCTGATTGGGATATCGATGCGATGAAAAATTACTGGCAGCCGGGTAAGGAAGGAGTGCAGCAGATCTATGCAGAGTATCAGCGGTATAATAACCCCTGGTTCCTGGTAAAGGAATGGGAAAGAGGGCATTACCTTAATTACTTAAATGGCTACTCCAGCCTTAATTTCAAGATCAATAACAACCTGGAAATATTAGGCAGAACGTCTGTTTCTACCTATGATATATTACGCACTGAGAAATTTCCTTATTCAGCCACTACCTATGGCCGTGAAGAAGCCCGTGGTGATTACAGGGAAGATGTTCGTAAGCTTTTTGAAAACAACACCGAGTTATTATTGAAATTTAATAAGAAACTCTTTAAAAATAATCTCAGTATATCCGGATTGGCTGGCGGTAACGTTCGAACCATGCGTTATAATTCCAGCTTTACTACTACTGATTACCTGAATGTACCCGGTATTTATACATTTGCCAACTCCAGCAACCCGGTAAAGGCATCTAACTTTTCTTCTGAAATGCTGGTGCTGAGTGCTTATTCTTCTGTTGACATTTCGTATAAGAACTATATCAATGTGGGAGCTACTGTACGCTGGGATAAATCTTCTGCTATACCGGACAGCAAGCCGGGCACATATCCTTCAGTTTCTGTCAGCACTGTTATATCTGATTATGTGAAAATGCCGGCTGCCATTTCTTTCCTGAAACTGAAAGGGTCATTTGCCAGTGTAAGGGATGGCGGTACCCAGGCATATATCGGGCCATCCTCTTATCCGATAGGCTATGGCGCTGCTTATACGACTGCGTATGACGGACCAAGTTATAATCTGGTAAGCAAAGTTTATAACACAAGGCTGGACTATAACAATACCAGTGCCGCTTACTATACTGATAATTTGTATGATGATATTGCTACGGCTAACAGAACCAACTACGAAGCAGGATTGGATATCCGCTTCCTCAAGAATAGATTATCTCTTGATGCGGTTTACTTCACTTATATAGACGGTCCGCAGATTTTCCGTAACCCGATCTCTCAGTCCACCGGCTATTCTGCTTTATTTATTAATGCAGCAAAGTATGCCACCAAGGGATTTGAGTTTACGATCAATGGCAACCCGATTAAAACAAAAAGCGGGTTCTCCTGGGATGTGCTGCTGAACTGGTCCACTTACAGGCAGACATATAAAGAATTACCAACCGATTCAATCCTGGTAGGGCAGATATATGTAAAAGAAGGCGACAGGCTTGATATGTACCAGGGGTCAGCTTTTGCCCGTACACAGGATGGTCAGATCATTAATGATGGAGGCGGACGTCCTATTGTGCTTCCTAAGAGTCAAATACTGGGCTATTCTAATCCCGATTGGGTTTGGGGTTTTACCAACAAATTCCAGTATAAAAACTTCAGCTTGTCTTTACAGTTTGATGGCAGGGTTGGTGGTGAAATGGAGAACTATATCCGCAGGCAAACATTCCGTGGCGGACGTCACATTGAAACGGTACAAGGTGCAATGGGTGAAGCCCGTTACCAGGATTACCTGGGTGTAAAATCATGGGTGGGTGAAGGCGTGGTGATCGTTGCGGGCACACCGATCTATGATCCTGTAACCGGTGTGATCACGAATTACAAAGACCTCACCTTTGCGCCAAATACAACCAAGACCTTCCTGCAGGATTACATCAGCCGCTATAACTCCCAGGCAGAAGGTAACCTGATGAGTAAAACATTTGCCAAACTGAGGGAAATAACTTTGGGTTATACAATTCCTTCAAAAGTGTTTGCCAATTCCTTTATCAGGAGTGCCTCTCTTTCTTTTGTGGCAAGAAACCTTTTCTACTTTGCTGAAAAGAAGCATAAAGATGTGGATATTGATCAGTACGCTGGTAGCCAGACCTCGAGCAGCCTGCAATCACCAACGGTAAAGAGATTTGGGTTCAACATCAATATTGTTTTCTGATAATTCAATTGTCACACCAACAAAACGTAAAACATGAAAAATATATTAATAGGCGCAATGGCAGTAGTAGTTTTACTCACTACAGCCTGCAATAAAAAATTTGATGAGCTTGAAAGCAATCCTAATCTGCCGGAAAAAGTACCCGGGGCCCTTGTATTGAATGGTATTGAAACCAGCATGGCAGGTTTTCAGCGTCCCTGGAACCTCGAGCAGCGGTGGAACCAGTTTGCCAACTGTAACTATAATTATTATGGTAACCAGGAGTACAACTGGGGAGGCGCTACTTTATTCTATACCACTTTGAAGAATGTGATCAAAATGGAGGAAGAAGCAAAAGCAGGTGGTGCCGGTGACCTTAATCCATATTCAGCATTGGGTAAATTCTTCAGGGCTTATTTCTTTTATGAAATGACCATGCGGGTGGGTGACCTGCCGATGAAAGAAGCATTGACGGGAGTTAATAATCTCACTCCCCGTTACGATACGCAAAAAGAAATATTCATCCAGGTCTCTAAGTGGCTGGAAGAGTCAAATACAGATCTGACTTCATTGATAGCATCAGCTAACAATACATTGCTCGGAGATTATCTTTTGAATAATGACCTGCGCAAATGGCAGAAAGTGGTAAATACTTTCCGCCTGCGGGTGCTGATCAGCCTGAGCAAGAAAAGCGGTGATGCTGATCTTTCGGTTGGTTCCACTTTTACAAGCATCATCGGGAATAAGACAAAATACCCTGTACTGGAATCGATGACTGATAACCTTCAGTTTGTATGGGTAAACCCTTTTAACAAATATCCGATCAATCCTGATAATTTTGGTTTTGATGCCACCCGGTATAACATGTCATCTACCAATATCAGCCTTCTTACAGCTTATAAAGACCCCCGTGTGTTTGCCATTGCAGACCCCGCCGGTTCAAAGTTGAAAGCCGGATTACTGGCTTCAGATCATAATTCATTTGTAGGGGCAAGCCCTGCCGAAGACCTGGCTGATATGTCAAGTAAAGCGGGATTAGATAATGGACCTGGCTTTACCCCCGGTCAATACTCTTTTTATGGCCGGTACCGTTATTATCGCAGTTATACAGCAGAGAATACTATTCTGGTGTGCTATCCTGAGATGTGCTTTAATATTGCAGAGGCGATCAACCTGGGCTGGTTATCCGGCAATGCCGAAGACTGGTATAAAAAAGGTATCCAGGCATCAATCGGTTTTTATGGCATTAAAGATGGAGTGAACGATTTTTATTACCTGAAAGCAGGTGGTAAAGTAACCGAAAGCGGTGATTATATTAATTATAAAGTGACTTTTACTTTTAATGATTATTATGCACAGCCCGCTATAACCTATGCTGGTAATAATGCGGCTGGTAGAGAACAAATTCTGAAACAGAAGTACCTGGCATTTTTCCAAAACTCGGGTTTCGAAGCTTATTATAACTATCGCCGTACTGGTATTCCAGATTTTGCAAAAGGTGGACCTGGTACAGGCAATAGTGGCCTTATCCCTAAACGCTTTCAGTATCCCGGTACAGAAAGAACTACTAATGGGGTGAACCTGGCCGAAGCATTGCAACGCCAGTTTGCCGGACAGGATAATATCAACGCCAGTATGTGGGTAATACAATAAATTTTTTGGCAAAAGCAGAGCATCAGTTTTCTCAAGTATTAGTTAAGAGCAATCAGTAAGTGTAAGCAAAAGCGAAACTTTTTTAAGTTTCGCTGCTTTTTTAAAACGACAGCTATGATCAGGAAATATGTACTCACCTTTCTGGTATTATTCTCATGCGGCATACTAAAAGCACAGGTACTAAAACCTGTCATCACATTGCAGGTTCCGGGAAGAAATCAGTTTACAGCCATTAAAGAAAATGGTATTTCTGTATTGCCAAGCGGCAGGTGGGTATCCCCTGCGGGAAAAACAATACGGATCACTCACGATCCCTTTGGAATGGCCATTTCACCGGATGGGAAGAAAGCCGTAACACTGCATAATGGCGTTTTTACTATCATTGACCTGGCTTCGATGAGTCATATCCGGGTACCTTCTTATGATGGTACGATTGTTTCACCTCTTTCAAATGGCTCTTTTCTGGGTGTTGCTTTTGCTACAGACTCCAAAACTGTTTTTTTAAGTGGCGGGGACAACGGAGCGGTTATTATTTATGATATAGAGAAATACAACCGAATAGATTCAATATCATTGAATGGTAAAGTAGATGGTATAGAGTATGGAGATAGCTTTACATCGGATTTGCTGCTCAATAAAAGCAATAACGAACTGCTGGTGCTTGACAGAGGTAATTTCAGACTGGTAAGGATTGACCTTAGCACAAAAACAATAACAGCCAGTATCCCGGTTGGCCGGCAGCCATT
>CALSAT010000237.1:0-6299 GCA_943372905.1 Bacteroides fragilis
CGTAAATTTTATTATAATCATGTACCGGCACCAGCTCCTGAAATTTTTTGGCTGGGTGCTTACTCAGCAATGCGTCATCAAAACGATATTTTTGGCCAAACTCGGTAAATCTTGCTTTTTTCAACAGCTTTTTTAATACCCTTAGTTGCTGTCTCCGGGGGTCGTTAGGTGGAATCCGAAGGGCGGCAGCTATTGCCCGTGGTAATTTTATGTCTATGATCGTGGCCATGTATGTTTAAATGGTGTATTAAAGTTACACAATGTTGCTTTGCAACGATTGCGAATATATAACGGAACGGATTGTATTTATCTCACTCACCCAATTTTCTGTACGTCTTCCACAAGAGTTTCAGATCGGCTGAAGGCTCATAGTCCCGGGCATACCAGTAATCCACCATTTGCAGGCTCTCTTTTGGCAATTGAGGTGCTGCCGAAACCGGTACACCATTACAGGCAATAACAGCCCTGCGAAGCTGCGGAAGGTTTTTTTCTTCGATGGCATATCCGATCCATGTCTTTTGGGCTACCAACACCTGTACACAATGGCGAAAAAAGAAAATCGGTTTCTTTACAATGAATAATTGTATCGGGAATGTTAGTAATCCAAAAATAGAAACGCTTACATCGACCAATCTTTTTAAACGCCTGTTGTAAGGATCGGCCAGCTTGTAGCCATTTTCTTTTGATACTGCTTCGCCGGAAGTATCTTTTGAATCACTGCCCACAATGCTGCCGCTTCCCATGGCGTGTATCCTTGCCATAATGCCCTTTGGCAATTGGTTTATTTCGCCCAGTATATCAGCATAGGAGAGTTTCCCGGCACAAAAAACTATTTCCTTAAAAGGTATGAAGGAAACCAGCTTGGGCAGATTTTTCCAGTAGTCAATAGCTGTTGTATCAGAAGGATCGGCAGCCAGTCTTCCCAGCACCCGCTTATCCAGACCTGCGTCTTTCATCAACTGAAGAGTTTGCTCATACTCATCCGGGGTACCTGCAATGATCGTTGTCAGCTGATCACTTTTGTCATTGTTGCTGTTAAGAACCGCTGTTTGTATCAATATCCAGCGCAGCACACTGATGAGTACAAATGCCAACAGGGCCCCGAATAAGATGATGGCCCTGGAAAAACGGTATTGCTCCGGCAATAATGCATAAGCAGCCAGCAATACAATAGTCGCAATTACAGATGATCGCACCAGCTCCGACCGTTTATACCACCTGTCGTACAATCCTGCATAATAGGCTGTAATAAGATAAAAGATCGTGTAGGCGGGAAAAGCGATCCACAAGAGGCGGCTTTCATATTGAATATCACTGCGGATGTAATGACTCCACATGGTTTTTACCACCCAAAACGATAAAAAAATTAGCCCTGCATCGATAAGCGGAACACCGATACGCCTTATAAAACTTCCGATCGTTGTCAAACCCGCCCTGAACCAGATAGCAAGGTGGATCAGAAAATTGAAAACCCCGGCCCTGCTGCCCCCGTAGTGTTTACGCACAAAGATGCTCATAGCATTATAAAACATCCGCACATAATTCATCGTGCCTTTCCGGGTGCTTTCCCCCTTGAAGTGAATGATGCTGCTTCCGGCAAAGTAATAATTCTTATACCCGGCATTCTGTATGCGGTAACTCAGGTCCACATCTTCGCCATACATAAAAAAAGTCTCATCAAAACTGCCAACCTTATCCAGTACTTCTTTTTTAATCATCATAAAAGCACCGGCCAGTACATCTATTTCGTTGTTCTCGTTCTCATTCAGGTGGCCCAGGTGATAACGGGAAAAGGTTTTTGAATGCGGAAACAGTTTAGACAACCCAAACAATTTAAAGAGTGACGTCATGGGTGAAGGGAAGGCCCGTTTGGATTCTTTCAGAAAACGACCACTGCCGTCAATCATTTTTATACCCACTGCACCAGCATCTGGCTTCTGCTCAAAAAAACGGATACATTGCTGAAAACAATCCTCTGGCACAATGGTGTCTGGGTTCAAAAACAGGATATATTTTCCGGTAGACAGCTTCAGCCCCTGGTTACAGGCCTTGGCAAACCCCACATTCTCACTATTGCGGATGAATTGAACAGCAGGAAACCTCGGCACCAGGTATTCCATGCTTTTATCAGTAGAGTTATTATCCACCACTACCACCTCACCAGCCATACCCGCAATAGCCTTTTGAACGGAACAAAGACATTGTTCCAGAAAATGCTTTACATTATAATTCACTATGATGACTGATAGCTCCATCGGGAAATAGCTTCAAATCTAAAATCTAAAATCTGCAATCTAAAATCTGGTTTTATCTTTACATATGCTTAAAGAAACCCTCGCAGAGGCTACAAAGGCCGGCGCTGCAGAAATTCTCCGTTTTTTCAATAATAAATTTGAAGTAAGTAATAAAGAAGGTGTCAATAATCTAGTGACAGAGGCTGATCATGCTTCGGAAAAAGCTATTCTGGAGGTGATCAAAAAACAATTTCCTGACCACCAGATACTGGCTGAAGAAACTGGAGAGATCATTCAGGACTCCACCTACAAATGGATCATCGACCCGATAGACGGTACCGTGAATTTTGCCCACGGCATCCCTTTGAATTGTGTATCCATCGGCATTGAAAAAGATAACGAGATCGTAATGGCAGCAGTGTACAATCCGCACCTGAATGAACTCTATTTTGCCGAAAAAGGACAGGGTGCCACCCTGAATGATAAACCCATTCGTGTAAGTCAGCAAACCGAAACCCTTAAAGCATGTTTGGTAACGGGTTTTCCTTACACTTATATTAATATCCCCAATGGGCCTTTGGAAATATTCGACAGATTTATCCGTAAAGGGGTGCCTGTTCGCCGCCTGGGATCTGCGGCTATAGACCTCTGTTGGGTGGCCGCCGGACGCTTTGATGGTTTTTATGAACATAAATTAGAACCCTGGGATAGTGCGGCGGGTTTTCTGATCGTAGAAGAAGCCGGTGGAAAAGTAACTGACTTTGATGGTAATAAATTTTCAGTATACCAGCACCGGGTGCTCGCAACCAACGGAAAGATACATGAGGAGATGCTGAGAGTGATTAATGGAGGGGTATTAGAATAGGAAACTAGAGAGACCATTTTATTTTTAATAAAACTTCAGGGTTCATCTGTAAAGGAATCAAAAATCAAATTCAAAAATATATGAGTAGTGAGCAACGAACAGAAATAAGCACCCTCGGTGAATTTGGTCTTATCGACCATTTAACCCAAAATATTGAATTACAAAACGCATCTTCTGTATTAGGAGTGGGTGACGATGCCGCAGTGATCGATCATTTTGGCAAACAAACCGTAGTAACAACCGACCTGTTGATAGAAGGTGTTCATTTTGACCTCATTTATACTCCACTGAGGCATCTTGGATATAAAAGCGTAGTGGTGAACCTGAGCGACATCTATGCCATGAACGCCATACCGACGCAGATCACCATAAGCCTGGGCATCAGCAACCGTTTTAGCCTGGAGGCTTTGACAGAATTTTACGAAGGCGTTTATGCCGCCTGTGAAAAATATGGTGTTGACCTGGTAGGTGGCGATACGGCTTCTTCTCAAAAAGGATTCATCATTTCCATAACAGCCATAGGCGAAGTAGCCCCTGATAAATTTGTAAAAAGAAGTACGGCACAAAAAGGCGACCTGCTTTGCGTAAGCGGTTATCTTGGTTCGGCTTATGTAGGCTTATTATTTTTAGAAAGAGAAAAAAAGATCTTCCTGGAAAGCCCCGGGGTACAGCCCGACCTGGAGGGTGAAGCATTTGTGGTAGGCAAACTACTGAAACCTGAAGCCCGTAAAGATATAGTTGAGTTTCTGGCCAAAGAAGAGATTACCCCTACCGCCATGATGGACGTAAGCGACGGGCTTAGCTCAGAGATACTCCATATCTGCAAACAAAGTAACCTGGGTTGTGTGTTGTACGAGGATAAGATACCTGTTGCAGAAGAAATGAAACAGGCCGCCTATAAATTTGAGATCGATCCTACCGCCTGTGCCTTGAGTGGCGGCGAAGACTATGAATTATTATTTACCGTTTCTCAATCTGATTACGATAAATTGGTTTTAAATGAAGAAATTAGTGTGGTGGGATATATGACCGGGCCTGAAGACGGGGCCCATATCATCACCAAAGGGGGCAGCAAACATGCTATTACAGCCCAGGGATGGAATCACCTGAAGTAGATAACAAATAATAATGAATAGATGATAATTGTTTCAAATCGAAACGGCTTACATAAACTTACTTTTCTGTTAAACACACCTGCTTTAAAGAACTATTATCTATTATCTTTTCGTTATTATCATCCGCAAAAGATATCAGTAATGAAAACTATTTTATCTCTCACCCTCCTTACTTTTCTCACCGGTTGTGGCGTAAGCAAGTCTTCGTTTTCACCCGGAAAAAAATATTCACCAGAACAGCTGCAGAAAGACTATACCGTGTATGAAACATTACTGAAAGAACACCATCCCGGCTTATACTGGTACACTTCCAGGGATAGTATGGAGTTTTATTTCAGCAAGGGGCGGGAGCAATTGAATGATTCGCTCACAGAGCCTCAGTTTCGCAAGCTGCTAACTTATGTTACCTCCAAAATAAATTGCGGTCATACATCTGTACGTTCTTCCAAAGCATGGAGCAAATACAGCGACACGGTAAAGTTGGGAAAGATCTTTCCGCTGAGTATGAAAGTATGGGATGAGGCAATGGTGGTAACCGCCAATCTGAACCGCCGAGACAGTATTTTGAAAAGAGGTACTATTATTACCAGTATAAATGGCAGATCTAAAGAGGCATTGATCGACACCCTGTTTGATTATATTTCTACAGACGGGTATAACCAAACACATAAATACCAGTCCCTCAGTAACCGGGGCTATTTTGGCTCCCTTTACACACTGCTTTTCGGCCTCTCTGAAAAATACACAGTAGAATACAAAGACAGTACCGGCAGCTTAAAACCGATAAGCATTCCCGTGTATAACACCGCAACCGATACCCCCACTACCCGTGGTACCAGAACATTTCGCCCCGCTCAGCCACCACCTTCTAAAGAGCAACGTCGGCAACTACAGTTGAATTCTATACGCTTATTAAAGATTGATACCGCCAACCATTCCGCCATGATGGACCTCGCCTCTTTTGGCAGAGGCTACGGACTAAAAAAGTTCTTCAAAAATTCTTTCAAAGCATTAAAAGATAATAAGATCACTCACCTTATCATAGATGTGCGCAGCAATGGTGGCGGTAGTGTTTCCAATTCCACCATCCTCAGCCGCTATCTTGCCAGGCAGCCATTTAAGATCAGTGATTCACTATATGCGGTTAAAAAAAGAAGCCCCCACCAGCGCTATATCCAGAACCATTTTTGGAATAAGTTATTCATGAGCTTTTTTACCCGCAGGAAAAAAGATGGTAAGTATCACTTCAGTTATTTCGAAAGGCATTACTTCAAGCCCAAAAAGACAAACCATTTTGATGGGAAAGTGTATATAGTTACCGGAGGTAATTCATTTTCGGCCACCACGTTATTTGCTTCAGCACTTATCAAACAGGATAATGTAACAGTAGTGGGAGAAGAGACCGGTGGTGGCGCCTATGGCAATTCTGCCTGGCTAATTCCAGATGTAACACTCCCCGAAACAGGAGTTCGTTTCCGCCTGCCGCTTTTCAGATTAGTTATTGATAAAACCATTCCACAGAATGGAAAAGGGCTGCAACCGGAAGTACCTTCATTACCTACTGTAGAAGCGATCCGCCGCAATGCTGACTTTAAAGTGGAGAAGGTGATGGACATTATAAAGAAAGATAAAAATGAATAGATAACAGATAATAGTTCTTTACCGGGCGAGCTACTTTTTTAAGTTAGATATTGAAGCTCTGAAAGTCTAAAGGCCTATTTATTCTTTGAAGCATTATTATCTGTTATCTGAAACCCATCAGCATCTTTCAAAAAAGGAAGCTTCTCCCGCACCGCCTGCAAATGCATTTTATCCAGTGATATTGTAAAAATATCCTCTTCATCTTTCTTTGTGTAAAGCACTTCTCCCAATGGATCTATCACCATGCTGTCGCCACTGTAGTAAATATCATTGCCATCCTTTCCCACCCTGTTTACGCCCACCACATAGCATTGATTTTCGATAGCTCTTGCCTGTAGCAATGTTTTCCACGCATGGCTTCTTCTTTCCGGCCAGTTGGCCACATATATCAATACGTCATATTCTGCTCCTTCCAGAAAGGGAGATTGTCTTGCCCATACCGGA
>CALSAT010000238.1:0-6254 GCA_943372905.1 Bacteroides fragilis
CATGAAAGAACACATCATTCCTCAAATGAAAGGTAAGCATTGTTTTATCTGGTGAAATATCCCAGCTCTTAGCCACCGAAGGAATGATATGCAGGCTGTCATCTATTTCCACCAGGGTATTGTACAATTGATGGGCCGCCCACATGGTGGACTGGCTTTTAGCAAACGCCGGGTCAAGCGAGGATATCCCATTGAATTCATTATAGTGAAAGATGTTGCCTTCGCTGTTCTTCTTGTTATAGCAAGCGTTCAGCAGGAGGATACTTACCATCCACCAACCGAACGCACCGCCTGTATTTTTAACGGCTTTCTTCATATTCAAGGCTTAAATTTACAGTAACAAAATTTACTATCGTGAAATACGTCAGCGGGTTCATTTATATTTCGTATGCCTCTCTTATACTGGTCACTTTGTGTTTTTCAAAAAGCACTTGTGCGCAACCATTGAGCCATAAAGGAAAGTTTACCCGGCAGGATACCTTGCGGGGCAGCATTACACCTGAAAGGGCCTGGTGGAATGTCACTTCCTATAACGTGTATGTTGCCCCTGATTTTAAATCAAAGACCATTAAAGGATGGAATCAAATACTGTTTTCTGTAAACAGCTACAGCCGCAACAGGAAAATGCAGATAGACCTGCAGCAGCCCATGCAGATAGACAGTGTGGTCTTTGAAGGAAAGAGATTGCCCTATAAAAGAAATGGCAATGTGTTTCTCGTGGATTTCGGCCAACGCTTCTCTTCCCCCGGCCGCCTGCTGCCGGGCGAGACCAAATCAACCAAGAATTTTTCTGTTACGATCTATTATTCCGGTAAGCCCCGTGAGGCTATCAATCCGCCTTGGGATGGCGGGTGGATATGGAAGAAAGATGCAAAGGGACGCCCATGGATGACGGTGGCCTGCCAGGGCCTCGGCGCCAGTGTGTGGTACCCCTGCAAGGACCACCAGGCAGATGAGCCCGATCTCGGCGCTTTGATACAGGTAAAAGTTCCCGACACACTTATCGCCGTATCCAACGGTAAATTCTATTCCAAAGATGATCAGAAAGATGGCACCATGCTTTATACCTGGCAGGTAAAGAACCCTATTAATAATTATAATATCGTTCCTTACATCGGCAAGTATCTACATTTTACTGATAACTATATTGGCGAAACGGAAAAGAACCTTTCGCTGGATTACTGGGTGCTGGATTATAACCTGGAAAAAGCCAAAGCACAGTTTGGGCGTGATGTAAAGCCCATGCTGAAAGCATTTGAGTACTGGTTCGGCCCTTATCCTTTTTATGAAGATGGATTTAAGCTGGTAGAATCATCACACCTGGGCATGGAACACCAGAGCGCCACTGCCTATGGCAATCATTATATGAATGGCTATCTCGGTTCCGATCTCTCCGGCAGCGGCTGGGGATTGAAATGGGATTATATCATCATCCATGAAAGCGGACATGAATGGTTTGCCAATAATATCACCACCAAAGATATTGCTGATATGTGGGTGCATGAAGGGTTTACTATGTATTCGGAAGTATTATTTATTGAATATCATTATGGTAAAAAAGCGGCGGATGAATACCTGGCAGGTATACGCAATAATATCAGTAATGATATTCCACTCATAGGCCCCTATGGAGTGAACCAGGAAGGCAGCGGCGATATGTATAATAAAGGGGCCAGCCTGCTGCACACCATTCGCCAGGTGATCGATAATGATTCGGTATTCAGAAATATTCTGCGGGGACTGAATAAAGATTACTATCACCAGACAGTTGATTCGAAAGAGGTGGAAGCGTATTTCTCCCGTAAAAGCGGCAAGAATCTCTCAAAGATATTTGATCAGTACCTGCGTACGGTCAAGATACCGGTACTGGAATACAAAACAGTAAATGACAAACTGCAATACCGCTGGATCAATACAGTGGCCGGCTTTGATATGCCCATAAAATTGAGTGATGGCACCTGGCTTCGCCCCACCAACCAGTGGAAAAGTACCGTAATGACAGCCGCCCTGCGAAGCAGTGGCATCGAGGTGGATGATAGATTTTATGTAGAAGTGAATGAGGTAGAGTAGAGCAACCCAGCGCTTTGAATTAAGATTTTGGGGCAGTATGCTGCTCTCCGGTACATCTCAATTCGCCCTTGGCCATAGTCTATCAACTATCCGCTATCTCCATTTCAGCAGTTTTACCTGCCGCAATAGTTTAGCAGTGACCTTTTTATTATACACATGGCCTGCATCTTCTTTTATCTTATGCATTATATCGAGCGCATAATCATAATCTCTATTCCGCACATAACTGAGGGATAAATAGTACTCTGCCTCATCATTCAATGCTTTACCTCCTGTTTTACTATTGATGGTCAGCACTTCCGTAAAACATTTGATAGCAATGGAGTTATCACTCAGTTCCAGGGCGGCGACCCCGCAAATAAATTCATCTTTGGCTGTACGGTTGGGGTTAGCATCGTGCAGTTGTATCACTTCGTTATAATTTCCCTGGCGGTAAGCTTTTTCGATGGCTGATTCGGTAACGCCGCCATCTCTTACTGTGACTGGTTCATATTTCTGGTAATTGGCGCTGTACACCTTTTCCGAGGAAAGGGTGAAGAAAGTATAGGCCAGGTAGCCTCCCACCAGCAACAGAAGACTGGCTGCTATAGATGCGGCATAGCGCAGCATGCGGCGGGGGCCGCCTATTTGTTTTACCGGGGCCTTCCTTTCTTCCATCATTTGCAGGTGTATGGCGGCCACTTTTTCCTTTAGTCCATAGTAGCGCACCGCTTCACGGGTAAGGAGCAGGCTGTCAAATTCCTGTTGCAGGGCCGCATCAGCTGCCAGTTGAGCTTTTACGTTTTCCTTTTCAGGGCTTTGCAGCGTACCATCGAGGTATTGCACCAGCAGTTCATTCATACCAGGTGTAGAATTATCCATGCAATAAAGTTTTCAATGTTTCTTTTAAAAATGGTTTTTCCATGATCAGTTGTTCCAGTTGCTTCAGGCACTTATACTTTTTGTTGCGCACCACCTGTTCATTTTCATAATCGGTGGCATCGAGTATCTCTTTCATCGACATGTTCTCATAATAGAACAGTACTAATATCTTGCGGCAGGTATCTCCCAATTCTCCCACCAGCCGCATCACTTCGGCTTTTCCCTCCCGGTCGGCTATGTGGTGGCCGGCGTCGGCCTCCACCCGGTCCTGCGCCTTTTCAAATTTTTCTTCCCGCAGGGCGGCCCGTCCTCTTCTTTTCAGTTCATTCAGCCAAGTATGCCGGTTGAGTGAATACAGGAATGTTTTGACGGTGGATTCACCCCGGAACTTATCCTTTTTCACCAGGTCGATAAAGCTGACCATTACTTCCTGGAAGATGTCTTCTGCATCCTGCCTGCTGCCGCTGTTGTTCATTACATACCAGCTCAGGCTGTCGAAGTGGCCCCTGTACAAGGCCCTGATGGTTTCGTCCATTTGCTGACCGGTCCTGAGATTATCAACCAGTTCCGAATCCGGGAAGTTCCTGCTTACCTGCATGCTTAATTCGTAGATTTGTACGTTTACAATCCTGTTTTGTAACTCAAACTAAGGATATTTTTTTTAGAAACGGGCTGACAACACATAAACGGCAATGACCTATTTTGAACTTTTTGACATTCCGGTGCAACTGACAGTGAACCCTGCCCTGCTCTCCCGCCAATTCTTTGCACTGAGCCGCCAGTTTCACCCGGACCTGGTGGCTACGGAAAGCGAGGCGGTGCAGGCGGAGGCGCTGGAAACCTCTGCCCTGCTGAACAAGGCCTGGAAGACCTTTCAGCACCCGGATGAAGTAATAAAATATGTGCTGCAACTGAAGGGCCTGCTGGAAGAGGAGGAAAAATATGAACTGCCGCCTGCTTTTCTGATGGAGGTAATGGACATTAACGAAGCGCTGATGGATGCGGATGAGCCGTCAGCGGTAACGGGCCTCCAGTCAAGTATTGATAACCTGCAATCGGAAATATATGCTCCTGTTAAAGAAACTATTGAAAACTATCGGGAAGGTGTTACTACCGAAAAAGAACTGCTGCAGGTGAAGGAGTACTACTACAAGAAAAAATATATTGACCGGATACGGAAAGAGTTGGCTGGGAAATAACAGAAC
Organism: Bacteroides fragilis; assembly: GCA_943372905.1. Lineage (GTDB taxonomy): Bacteria > Bacteroidota > Bacteroidia > Chitinophagales > Chitinophagaceae > JJ008. The sequence goes on from CALSAT010000238.1 coordinate 4,137, forward strand.
TGTTCCCTCCATAATCATTTACCCAATCACCTATTTTACTTTACCGCCATCGCATCCCGGCAGCGAAAGGGGTTTATACAGCAGTGCCTCCGTGAAAGAACGGTATTGTGCCTGATGACAAGGTGATAAGTTTACTCCAATAAATTACCAGTAACCAAATTTTCCCTTTAGCGGTACTAATGCCGGTACAGGCAGTACACCGCTATGCGCTATTGTCACAATCCTTTTTCACACTAAAACTTTCTTTATGCGCCGAATTCTTGTTTTCGTTTTAGTTAGCAGTTTCCTGTTCTCCGCCTGCCGCTTCAAGGTGGAGCGGCCTGCTTTTATGGCAGAACCCGAGCCGGACCAGCCGGTATCTACTATCGTGGTCCCGGTCAATTCTTCTTTTACGTCTCTTTCACGGATGATAAGAGATGAGATACAAAACCCACTGGCCAAAGGCAAAACCCCGGAGATCGACATTAAGCTGCTGGCCACAGAATCCATCACCACGGAAGAACTGGTGAGGGAATTGGTAAAGCCTTTTACTCCGGGCTACTATAAGACCATCTGGAAGGAAGGTACCCGGAAAATTAAAAAAGGATTTAGCTGCCTGATCAATCCATTTAAATGGGGCACCTGCTATAAAGATATCATTGAAACATTCACCTACCCGGTGCAGGTGTGGGTGGAGCCGGTGGAAGCGGTGTACCGATATGTAAGTAAACCCATCACCAACCTGGTGGATAAGATGTATGATGTGGGTGCCTGGATCAACTATACCGTAAAAATGAAAGATTTTGAGATCAAGCCCGACGGCCAGGATATGGAGATCATTACTACCATCAGGACAGACCTGTCTATTGATTATAAGCAACCGGTAACACCTATCCCCTTTGGGCCTAAACTAAAACTGAAAGGTGTTCTTACCTGCGGCATTGAAAACAAATGCACCTTCAAAATAAATGTGTCGCTGAACCCTGACCTGTCTTTAAAAATAACCCTGAAGGATGATGGCACCGAAATAGACTTTACAAAGATCTGCAACAGCGAACTGGCCGTAAAAGGATTAAACATTTACCAGTACATAAACCCCCAGTACCTGGCTTCTAAAGAAGTGCTGAAAAGAGTATTGGAAAGCAGCATCAATAAAGCGATCAATAAGGCCATATCTGAAGCCGGGGAGATCAATATTGTAAAGGATGCTGTACATGAAAACCTGGCCCGGATGCAGCAGGTGTTTCCGGTGGCCCATAAAACATGGTTTCAGCCTAATCCATTAAGCGGTTTTATCTCCCAGCCTTATATCAATGCATCCGGCCTGAATATCAATGTGGGGCTGACGGCTAAACCACAGCTTATCTTAGCCCAAACAGCACCTGCTATTGCGATACAACAACTGCCGGTACGGGTGGCCAATGAAAAGCCGGGTGTACATCTGAGAATAGGCGGCTATGCCACTTACCAATATATGGCAGACACGATGGAGGCCCTGCTTGCCTCTTACCTGAAAACCCTTGACTTTAAGATACCAGTGACTACGGGCAACGTGGAAATATACCCCGGTAATAAAAAGATAGTGGTGGGTGTGGAGATAAAGAAGAATAAAAAGAATGGGCGCAAACTGGGTACCATTTATTTGTGGGGTGAACCTGCTTATGATGCGGTAAAGGAAGAGTTTTATTTTAAAGACCTTGATTTTACGCTGGAGTCAAAGAGCATTGTGCTGAAGGTACTAAGCGAGGCGGCCAGTAAACATGCCGTGAAGTACCTGCAGGATAACAGCCGCTTTAAAGTGGATAAAGAACTGAATGCACTGCGAAAAGAATTTGCGGAGGGCAAAAAAGAAATTGTCGAGGGAACGGTGTATTACAAACTGAAAGATGCGGTGATAAGCGGTGTGGCATTAATCCAGGACAGGCTGGCAGTGTATGTTGATCTCTCGGGTGAGTTGCGATTCAACTTTGTGTACAAACCGGAAATCATTACCTCCGCGATGGAAGCAGTACCGGGTAGTTTAGGTACAAGAGCGAATGCCCGCCCTCCTATGATGCAAAAAACAGAAGACATAAAAAATATGGTGGATTGGAACCCCTCGATCAAACTTCCTTTGTACGAACTGGGAGATACTATCTG
>CALSAT010000239.1:0-6214 GCA_943372905.1 Bacteroides fragilis
ATATTACCCACTCATTATACTACTGCCTTACCGTCATTTTCAGTTTCTGGATTGTATTTTAATACAAGAAGATTTTCTGTGGATATTCATTAAATACCGGAATGAAAATCGGGCATTAGTACAATTGCAAAGTTTTAGAGTCTGCTCTACATTTACAATGTCGCCATTGATAAGAAGAAACCAAAACTCCAACCCATGAAACACTCTTACTTAAAGTCCTTTTTTGCTGGTGGCCTGGTAATATCACAATTTTTTTTACATCATGGTGCCGCTGCACAATGCCCCTATGGTTTTTTGCCGGGTACCACCGCTTACGATACTACTATAAATACTCCTGCAGGCATTAATACATTACAGATCAAATTTCCACAGGCTGATCCGATGGCTGGCATGGTTACCTGTTTACGTCTCTGTGTGTCCATTACCGGTGTGGTAGATTCTGTAAGTGTTGAAAACAATGCAGCATCCTCTCAAACAGCCGATGTATATTATATAAGAACGGATCAGATAACAGGGCCGGGTTTATCATCGCCATTAACTAATAGCATAAATCATCACTATGGCCCATATACCCTTGGCGCCACCAATGGTATATTGGGCTCCGGCCCTGATTTTGTTGCTATTTCAAGGGATACCTTGCTAAATGCGGTGACGGTTTGTCAAACTGTAAACAGGTTTGACTCCCTGCTTCAGTTTTACGGACACGATAGTGTAACCTATACTTATAATATTACTGCTTTTACCAATGTTACCTGTACTGGCGGCAACTATAACAGTACCGTGGCTACTTCCGCCATTGTGCGGTTTCGTTTAGAATACTGTACCTGCCCCGGGTATATTTTGCCCCTGCATCTGCGCAATTTTATGGTAAATAAGATAGCTGACAATAAGGCAAAGCTGAGTTGGGCTGGTTTTAATGACCCCGGCATTTCTTATTATTATGAACCACAGGTAAGCCGCGACGGAAACCATTTCACTGCAATAGGCAGAGTGGAAAAAAACAACTCCGGAAATGACCTGTATGATCATAATTATACTACCGGGCAGCAGGAAAGCGGCGCATTTTATTTCAGGGTAAAACAGGTGTATGCTAATGGCTACTCACGGTTCAGCGAGATCAGAGAGGTTACCCTTAGAAATTCTACGATGCCGAAGTTTTTTATCACCCCCAATCCATCAAATGGCATAGTTGGTATCAAATTTGATAATAATGGAGGTGGAAAAATGAAGCTGGAAATATTCAGCGCACAAGGACAAAAAACAGTGGAAAAAGAGATAGTGACGTCAGGTACATCTTATCACCAGATGGCGAGTTTGCAAAGTGGGGTATATTGGGTGAAACTAACAGATGTTGTGAGCCAATTGTCATGTGTCAATCAACTTATCATTAAATGACCTCTTAGGTGGAAGAGGATGGTGGCTTGTAAAAGGGGCCTTGGTTCGGGGCCCCTTTCTTTATGCCCCTGCCTACCAGTCTTTCCAAAGGATTGAGGCGGGCGGCGCACTATTCCACTTTTTCTGGTATTTCTTGCCATTTATGGCTCTATGCTCCCTCAAGATTTTCAACTCCTCAAAAACTTTTAAACCTTAAACTTTAAACTCTAAAAGCCTTTCTCTACATTTGTTGCAATGGATATAGATAATATGGAGTACAACACGACGAGAAACCACCTCACCATGAGGGAATATGGACGTCATGTGCAGAAAATGGTGGAACACATCATGACTATTGAAGACCCCGAGCGCCGCCAGCGAAATGCTCAGGCGGTTATTGAACTTATGGGTTTTTTGAATCCACACCTGAAAAACGTGGAAGATTTCAGACATAAGCTTTGGGACCACTTGTTCCTTATTTCTGACTTCACACTGGATGTAAAATCGCCTTACCCCATTCCAACCCGGGAAACATTAAAGGCAAAACCCAATGCGCTTCCTTATCCCAAGCGGTATCCTAAATTATTGCACCTGGGTAAAAACCTGGAAGTGATCATCAACAAAGCACTGGCAGAAGAAAACCCGGAAAAGAAACTGGGCTTCGCCAATGCAGTAGCTTACTATATGAAGCTGGCCTACAACAACTGGCACAAAGAAATTGTGCATGACGATGCCATACAGAGTGAATTAAGTGCTATTACCGATGGTCAGCTCACCTTCACCAATACACCGTATGTAAAAGCATTCCGGCCCCAACAGGAAGGCAGGGAAAACCGCGGTGGAGGTTATGGCAAACGTAACAATGGCGGCGGCGGTAAGTTTCAGCAGCGTGGTGGCGGTGGCGCCCGCAGAAATGATGGCCGTGACAACCGTGGTGGTGGTGGCGGTGGGAATTTTAAAAAGAAGCGGTATTAAAGATATTTTGTTAAATACTTAATTGGTTGATTGGGTTTCCTGGTCAACCATTTTTTATTCCCCTTATGAGCTACATTTATTTTTACTTTGCAGTAAGCTGCAGCCTGTTAAAAACCCAGCTCCATGAACCACGCTAACAAAAAAACAAATTAACTACTCAACTCAAAAAGATGCATTCCTTCGAAGTAAGAGGCGGTAAGAAGTTACAGGGCGAGATCATTCCCCAGGGAGCAAAAAATGAAGCGCTGCAGATCATCAGTGCTGTGCTGCTGACACCTGAGAAAATTACAATTACCAATATTCCGGATATTATAGATGTAAATCTGCTGATAGAGTTATTAGGTGAGATGAATGTGAAGCTGGACCGTACAAGTCGTGATACCTGTATTTTTCAGGCAGATGATGTGAATATTGATTACCTGCATAGCGAAGCCTATAAAAAGAAAAGTGGTAAACTGCGGGGTTCGGTAATGCTGGCCGGCCCGATGCTGGCAAGATTCAAAAAAGCTTTCATTCCAAAACCGGGTGGTGACAAAATAGGAAGAAGAAGGTTGGATACCCACATCATTGGGTTTGAAAAACTCGGTGCCGCATTTACTTATCATGAAGAGGACGGTTTCTTTCACCTGGAGGCACCCAACCTGAAAGGCGCTAATTTATTATTAGATGAACCTTCTGTAACAGGTACCGCTAATATTGTAATGGCCGCCTCCATGGCCAAAGGAACAACCACCATTTATAATGCGGCTTGTGAGCCTTATATACAGCAGCTGTGCCGGATGCTGAACCGGATGGGTGCAAAGATCACCGGGGTCGGCAGCAATATGCTGACCATTGAAGGAGTAGATTATCTCGGTGGCACCGAACACCGCATGCTACCGGATATGATAGAAGTGGGTTCTTTCATCGGCCTTGCTGCTATGACGCAAAGCGATATCACCATTAAAGGTGCAGGCATAGAACACCTCGGCATCATCCCGGAAAAATTTCAGCAGCTGGGCATACAAATGAATTTCAATGGTGATGATATTCATATTCCCTCACAGGAAAGCTATGAGATTCAAACTTTCCTCGACGGTTCGGTAATGACCATCTACGATCATCCCTGGCCGGGTTTTACTCCCGATCTGTTGAGCATTGTACTTGTAACAGCGATTCAAGCCAAAGGCTCCGTACTCATTCATCAGAAAATGTTTGAAAGCCGCTTGTTTTTTGTAGATAAGCTGATCGATATGGGTGCCAGGATCGTTTTGTGCGATCCGCACCGTGCAGTAGTAATTGGATTGGAAAGAGAACAAATGCTGCGGGGCATTACCATGAGCAGTCCGGATATCCGTGCCGGTGTGGCGCTATTAATCGCAGCACTGAGTGCTGATGGAAAAAGCACCATTCAGAACATTGAACAGATAGACCGTGGCTATCAGGATATTGATGGACGGCTGCGGAGGCTGGGGGCTGAAATAAAAAGAATAACGGGCTGATATGAAAGACATTTTTCAATTACAACCTGTTCTCGAAAACAACAGAGTCCTTCTTCGTCCAATCGAAGAATCAGACTTTGGCAACTTGCTTCCCTTCTCCCTGCACGAACCAGAGATATGGAAATATGGGCTTGTAACAGCAGCCGGTGAAGAAAATCTCAAAAACTATATCGCTACCGCTGTTAAGAACCTCACTGAACAAAAAGAATATCCCTTTATCGTATTCGACAAGCAAGCCAACCGCTACGCTGGCAGCACCCGCTTCTATGATATTCAACAGGCCTTCCGTACTACCCAATTAGGCTATACCTGGTATGGAAAAGATTTTCAGCGAACCGGGCTGAACCGGCATTGCAAACTCCTGCTGCTCAGCTTTGCTTTTGAAGAATGGGGCTTAGAAAGAGTAGAGTTCCGGGCCGACGCTAACAATGCAAGAAGTGTCGCTGCCATGAAAGCCATCGGCTGTGTGGAAGAGGGCATTTTGCGAAATCATATGCCCACTGCCTCTGGCGGAAGGAGGGACAGCATTATATTAAGCATCTTAAAAACAGAGTGGCTGGGCGGTGTAAAGAAAAAACTGGAGCAGATCACTTTATAAAGAGTTACCAAAAAGCGGTTAAATAAACCCAACCCCAAGGGGCCTTTCAGCCCCTCACTCCTTACCTTTGCCTCCTTCATTTACATGTCAACGCCAACCAATAAAATCATCATCATTGCAGCGCCTTCCGGTGCGGGCAAAACATCGGTGACCAGGCATTTGCTGAAAACCCTGCCGGACCAACTGGCTTTTTCCGTTTCCTGTGCCACCCGGCAACCCCGCAATAACGAAAAAGATGCCGTAGATTATTACTTTATTTCGGTAGCAGAATTTGAAAAAAGGATAGATGCCAAAGAATTTGTGGAATGGGAAATGGTATACCGTGGCAAATACTATGGTACTCTTAAAAGTGAGTTACAACGCATTTGGGGCCACAATAAAACACCCCTGCTGGATGTGGATGTAAAAGGCGGCATCAATGTACAACAGCAATATCCCCTGCAATCGTTGTCACTTTTCATAGAGCCTCCTTCCATTGATGAACTTGAACGCCGCCTGAAAGCAAGAGGCACGGAAACTCCTGAATCGCTTAAAGCCAGAATTGACAAAGCTGCATACGAACTGGAATTCAAATCTCAGTTTGACCATATTATTGTAAATGATGTACTAGTAAGGGCCTGTGCTGAAGCCGAGGAATTAGTGAGGAAATTTTTGTCTTCCTGACGTAGCCGTAGCAGATATTTTCCCGGGGTTAGGCCCGAATTTATTTTACCTTTTTGCCTCTTTACCGGTCTTTCAAGTTATCATTCCACGAACTGGTACTCTTCTCTTTCCGATTTTTCTATCTTTACCGCATGATTCCGTGGACAACGATAATTCTTTCTATCCTTACCCTGGCATTGATGGGGTTTTTTGCCGGTATCGAAATGGCCTTTTACAGCGCCAACAGGCTTAGCATTGAAATTAAAAAGAAACAGGGCGGTACCACCTCCGAACTGCTTTCCACTTTTATTGATTCGCCGGCCAAATTTCTCGGTTTCACCCTTGTTGGTTTTAATATCCTGCTGGTTTTTCTGGCCCTGCAATTGGATAAACTGATGAGCCCCCTGTGGCAATATGTTGGGGCAGGGGCCGGCTTTGTTCGGATAATTGTAGAGATCACCATTGCCACTTTTGTGGTGCTGATACTGGCAGAGTTCATTCCCAGGGCCTATTTCCGGGCCAAAAGCAACAGCATACTCGGCAAACTGGCACATTTCACTAATTTCTTTTACCAATTATTTTCTCCGATCGCCACCGCCTTTATTGATATGTCTGAATGGATACTGAAATATGTGTTCAGTATCCGGATGGATAAAAGTAATAAGGAGGCTTTTAACCGTAGCGATCTGAAAAATCTTTTTCAGCAAACCCATGGCGATGAAAGGCAGGAACGTAATACACAACTGATGGAAAATGCACAGGAACTGCCCAAAGTAAAGATCCGGCAATGCCTGGTGCCCCGCAAAGAGATCATAGGCATTGACAGCCGTTCTTCTATTGACGACTTGAAGAAGAAATTCATTGATACCAAACTGAGCAAACTGGTGGTGTATGAAGGCAATATTGACCACATTACCGGATATGTGCACCAACTGGCCCTTTTTAAAAATCCGGACAGTATTCAGTCTGTCCTGCTGCCCATTCCTGCAGTACCGGAAAGCATGAGTGCCTCGGACCTTATCAGCAAATTTACCCGTGACAGAAAAAGTATTGCCTGGGTGGTCGATGAATTTGGCGGCACGGCAGGCATCATTACCATGGAAGATGTACTCGAGGAGGTTTTTGGTGAGATACAGGATGAGTA
>CALSAT010000240.1:0-6200 GCA_943372905.1 Bacteroides fragilis
CAGTACTATTATTGCGATAATCATTATTCACTGGCTGCATAGCGGGGTTCCCATTGATATCTTTTAGCTTACCATCCGGCCCCATTATATAATCCACCCCTGATTGGTATGGAAAATCACTTTCGTCGCTATTGATCTCAACACCTGTCACCCTGTCACGCCTCCCGCTCTTTTTGATCTTAACATCTATTGAATTCAGTTTTTCTTTTACAGATGCATCAAAGCGGATCTTCTTTCCTACTGGTACCCGTATTTCCACTTCAATATTTTGCCCTCTGAACTTACTGTCTTTGTATATTGAATAGCCGTTCCCCAGATCAAGTATGCTATCTCTTGAATACACATTATATATTATTTGTTCAGCCCTGTTCGTTGCATCTGCATCGGTTTTACCGCAACTGGATTTGTTTACTGTTACATGGTATTGTTCATCAATACTGGCCTGAACACTAATCTTTACCGCCGCAAACGATAGGGTGTCTGATGAAAGATCCCAGCCATAGCCACCGTCATTCATCCATCCAAAACCGCCGGTATATTCTAATTCGGGTTGTGACACGGCCACGATCATTTTGCCATTGGCAGGTTGCGCTATTGAAACAGGGTTCTGTATTGTTTCATATTGTCTGAAGTCTTTAGTGATACTGGCCACTAATAATATCATACATATCCATCCAATAGTCCAAAGGCCACCAAATGTCCAGCCCAGGTAGTTGCTGCGGGATTTAGCCCTGGCAATACGGCGAACGATCCATGTGATGAATGCTATCAGCGGAACTATTAAAAAGAAGATCAATGTACCCCACGCAAATAGTTGCTGCCATTTGCTTGTCCACAGAAAATTATTGATGGGCCACCAAGCCACCCCGCTGAATAGAAGGGCGATCAATCCCACAAATAAACCAAAGGCGATAGTGCCGACCACGAACAGAAAGAAGGCCTTGAACAACACACCAATGGCATGACCAAGCCCGCCGCCACTTCTTCTTACGGTATCATTTACCTCTGCGGCAAAGGCACGGCCCCTGGTATTGGAAAATTCTTTTGCCTTGGCCGAAATGTTTTGTGCAGACTCTTTTACTTCCTCTGTCCATCCTTTCATGCGTTCTTTCATATTATCCACACCTTCTTTTACATTTTGCCTGATGCGGTTCACATCCACTTTCTCTCCCCTCATTTCCATTTTCTGGTAATCGGTGTTTGCCTCAGGTAATACCATCCATAATATCACATAAATAAGAAAGAAGGTGCCACTCAATGACCCAAAGCCAATATTCATGGCAATATCAAAATCATAACTCCAGCTAAATCCATTAAGTATCCCTACTAAAATGCTCAGTGCGATGGGGGCGGCAAATATCAACCGGATAGTGGAGGCGCTTTTTCCAAAATAAGCAGCCAATCCACCTGCCACACCACCTATTACCCTGTCATCAGGATTGCGGTACAATCTTTTTCCACTAAAGCCTTCCAGGTCTTTGGGAGGCAGTATGGCCCATAATACGATGTAAGCAAGGAAGCCTAAGCCAAATCCACCAAACGTAATGATGGCAAACAGGATCCTTACAATAGCAGGGTCCACATTCATATACGCAGCAAGGCCACTGCACACACCACCTATAAACTTATCGCTGGTATCACGATACAGTCGGCCTCTTGATTTCTTTTCTGCAAACGTAAAATTGGGCTGGGTACTACCTTGTTGCGACGCAGATGAAGCATTGCTATGTTCCTGTTCTTCGGCTTCAAAATCTTCCACCCGGCCCATGGAGGTAATCACCTCGTTCACATCTGCATCTGTTACTGCTTCAGCACCCTTTCGTACCTTATCATGCAGCAATTCTGCAATACGGCTTTCAATATCATTGATGATCTCATCACGGCTTTCTTCATTGGCAAAATAGCGGCGCAAGCTTTCTATATATGCCTGCAATGATTCATAAGCAGAATCTTCAATTGGTATCACCCGGCCGCTTAAGTTGATGTTAATGATCTTTTTCATAAAAAAACTATTTGGTTGAAGTCCTCCCGTTTTAACAGGAGAATAATTGGTTTATTGATTGTTCAATGGCTCATCCTGTTTTTTGCTGGCAAGTGCATTCACCCCATTAGACAGCTCGTTCCAGGTCTGTTCCAGTTCCTTATAAAAATTTTCTCCTTTTTCGGTAAGAGAAAAGTATTTGCGGGGCGGTCCGGAGTTACTTTCCACCCAGCGGTAGGTTAGCATTTCTGCATTTTTCAACCGGGTGAGCAAAGGGTACAGGGTGCCTTCCAGTATCTGCAGGTTGGCAGCCCGCATCTCTTCCACGATGTCGCTGGGGTAGGCCTCACCCCGGCGGATAATGGAAAGAATGCAAAACTCCAGTATCCCCTTCCGCATCTGGCTTTGTGTATTCTCTATATTCATATCCTGCTTTTTCGTTTTGTAACACAAAGATAGGGTGATGTTTGGTACTATGCAAACTAAAGTACCGTATTTTTTAGGGTATCGGCCAGAAAAATGGCTGCAAATCGTCTGTAATGCAGGCCCAGTAAGAGAAAAGCTTAATTATTATTTGTCGAAAATAATTTTACCGGTTTGGATAAATGGCAAAATAGCCTGACAAAAAAGGCTGTTTAGCCTCTTTTGGGTTACTTTGCCTCATGCGTTCACCTCAATTTCTAGTTTTTTTGCTCGGTTCTCTATTCATTGCCTCCTGTTCTGATAAATACCAGGCTTATAAAAGTCAATATCGGTTCAATAGTGCCGATGGAAAACCCGATTACACCCAGCTTAATTATTGGGCGGCTCATCCCTGGAAGCAAGACCCGTCTGATAGTGTACCGAAACCACTACGTTCAGAATGGCGGGATTCAACGGTGGATGTCTTTTTCCTTCATCCCACCACCTACACCGATGCGATGCAGGGACAAAATGCCAATATTGATGATGCGTATATTAATGCCAAGACAGATTACTCTACCATTTTATACCAGGCCAGTGCCTTCAACCAGCAATGCCGGGTGTTTGCCCCCCGGTACCGGCAAGCACATATCAAAACCTTTTTTTTGACAGACCAGGAAAAGGCAAAAGCTGCTTTTGAACTCGCTTATGCTGATATCAAAACTGCTTTTGAATACTACCTGCAACACTGGAACAAAGGACGGCCCATCATTATCGCTGCCCATAGCCAGGGCAGTTTGCTGGGAGAACAATTGCTGAAAGAGTTTTTTGAAGGAACTCCTTTACAAAATAAGTTGGTGGTTGCTTACATAATAGGATGGTCGATGCCAAAAGAATACTTCGCAAAATTGACCATGTGTAAAGACTCACTGCAAACAGGTTGTCTTTGCAGCTGGCGTACTTTCCGAAAAAACTATGTGCCCGCCTGGTTACAAACAGAAAATGGAAATTCATATGCGACAAATCCTTTGTCATGGACGACCGGAGAAGAATTTGTTTCCCGGAAAAATAATAAAGGAAGTATTCTCAAGAATTTCAACAGGATATACAAGCAAACCACCGATGCCCAGATCAGCAATGGATTGCTGTATACACGCAAACCGAAATTTCCCTGGAGCTTTTTATATTTCACTAAAAACTATCATGTGGGTGATATAAATCTTTATTATCTGAACCTGCGGGAAAATATAAACCAGCGAATCGCTATGTATTGGAAGCAATGATTTACGGATGTGCATTTAGCTGCCGCACATCCAGGCACTTGTACACTGGAAATGGTCCCGACAGGCGGGCAGGTTCTTTGCCCTTTTCTAATGCAGGCAGGGCCCTTCCCACCAGGAATACTTTTTTATTATTTACCAGTGCTTCTTCCAGGTTGGTGATGCTGAACCTCTTTAGGGTATTAAAATAAGAATGCGTAATAAGCCTGTCTTTATATAACAGGTTAGCCGCCGGATAATCTTTTGGCGTATTCCAGATATAAAAATAATTCAGCGGGAAAGCATCATCTGTTGCTATAAATAAATGATCGGGTTGCTGGTTCAGCTCTTTGGTGGCACAGAGAAACCGTTGGTATCTTTCTTTGTTTTCAGAATTTTCTTTAATAAGCCTTACTGCCATCCAACAGGATAAAGCCAGTAGCATGATACCTGTTGGTACTATGGACTTTAATTGTCCCGAAATAGAATTCTCCGTCTTCAGCTGCATTGCCAAAGCCAGCCATAGAAATAATAGCAAGCCCAGGTGAATGGGGATTGTTATTTTTTGAAAAACAAAAAGGTAACTATGCAGTGATAAAAAAGCCAGGAACGATAGCAACCAGTTACGTACCGGTGAAAACAAACGTTGCGTCAGCAACAGAACTATTACCACTGCAAACAGAAGTATGTACACCCGCATTTCAATAAAGAACCAATAAAGGCCCTGCTGGTCGTCTTTGTTTGTAAGGCTCCTGTTGCGGGTTATCTTTTTACCTATCTCTTCTATCCGTTCTATATTAAAATTCACAGAGTCGTACAAAAAACCTGCAAAGAATAGCTGCTGTTCGGTACTGTCTTTAAATGATCCGGGTGGAGGAACAGTAATAAGCTGCTTATTATATGCATAAAACAATGCCTGTCTGAATTTTTCCTGTTGCTTCCAGCCGGGAATATTGCTGGCGTAATGATGCTCATGTATCTTATTCGCTCCAAAAAGCAAAACCAGCACTACCACCAGCGATGCTGTGAACCGCAACCACTGCTGCCGGGGTATAATAGTAACGGCGACGGAAGCGAACAGCAGTATTACCATCCAGGCTATATGCAACCTCAGCATACCGCATAGTAGCAAAAGCAACAGTGCAACAACAGTATTTCTACTCATAGCTTTACGTTGCTGAAACTGGTGGATCAATAAACACATGGATCCGGTGCCGGCCACCAGGGCTGCCCCGGTAAAAGTGAAGGATAATAATAATCTTGTTTCAATAAAAAAGAAAGCAATGATGAAAAGCAGGAGTGCTATCGGGGTTTTATGTCGTTTTAATAAAGTATATAATATACATGTACACCCTGCAATATGAAAAAGGAGGAGGAGGATAACGTACCAGTTAATACCCGGAAAGACATTGAACAGCGACTTCACGATCCAGCCCAGTCCTACATGCCAGCCAAAGTTATAATGCAGCAGATTACTTGGCCGCTCGCCATATCCTCCACCCAGTGTGTACATAAGGAAAGTATCGTCACCCGAATTGAGCAGAGGTGTTGCTATTAAATTAAACAACAGGAAAAGATATAGTGTAATGCTGAACGAGACTGCCCATCCATACTGTTGTACTATTTTTTCCAGCCGTTGGTACATGGTAGTTTCAGGGTTTGAATTGGTAGAGTTTGTATCCGGCTGCTGAGTCTGCCTGTCTGAAATTATCCAACCGTATCCCGAAAAATTGTTTTTGCTGTACGTTAGCTTTTGTTACCATCCATTTAATGCGTCCATCTGTCAGAGACCGGTCAAGATCCGAATAATCATATACAGTCCCCTGGTAAGAAGCAAGTCCTATAATATCCATTTGAGGGCCCACCGCATACCTGAAAAGTAAGTTGCTTAAATACCCATCTGCAGTGTGATAATTCAGAAAGACAACATATTTATCTGATAGATCCAGTTTGCTTTCTATCTTGGCAGCCAGTTCTTTTTCCCGGAAGTAGCCAGCCTTTGCCTGTGTCCGAAGTTGGGCAGAAGTTGTTTTTAATAATACCTGCGAAACCGTAAACAACCTGATCGATAAAACAATCCACAATATGATTGCCGGTAGTCTGTAACTGACAGGGCTGACCACCCTTGAAATCGATCGCCAATAAGCGGCTGACAGTATAATTACAAGAGTCCACCATTCTGTAAGGTAGCCCGGATTAGACCCATTCTTTAGGGTAATAAAATTTAAGAAAATAAATAATCCGGTCATAGAAGTAACAGAATATTGAAGCAGGCTGCTTTTCTCTTTTTTAATAATCAACCAGATTGCAATAAAAAAGCACCCAAACAAAAAACCATACCCAATATAAAATGATTCAAAAATATTGCGCCGAAACCAACCCAGTTGTATTCCGTTATTTATTCCAAGTACTGCATTTTTATAAAAAAGGGTAAGCCCTAATGCATGGTTTATCCAAAAAAGAAAAAGGGCTGCTATAATAAAATAACTTGCTGAAAAATAAATTAATGAGCGGTACTTCTTTCTCCAAAGCATCCAGCATCCTGCAAGTAAAGGCAG
>CALSAT010000241.1:0-6186 GCA_943372905.1 Bacteroides fragilis
GAACCCATCCACATTTGGATCTAATGATGTCGGTTATAACCAATCACATTTCTTCCAGCATACAAAATCGACCACCGACAGGATGAAGTATGATTCGGCTTCCCGTAGCTGGAAATACAATGAGGTTTCACAAAACCTGTTTGTGCAAATGGGAACATGGGTCACTAGTGGTGCTACCACGCCCACTTCTTTATCGGTTTCTATCAACGGGGTACCGCATATCCGATTGGTATGCTGGTTCTCTTCATTAGTGTATAATATTTTCGACCCGGTATCTTTCCGGCCGTGGGCTAACCAAAGGGTAGTGGCAAATACATTTCCTACCAGCCTTGGCCAGGGCCTGTATGGAAGTACAGATAATAACTGCTTTGATGAGCCCCGTTATTACAACTTCGAGTATCGATATGCCGATACAGCCAGCCGTCATAAAATGATGAACCTGATGAGTAATGTGATACCTGATGGTCATTATGTGGTGGTCAGGAATTTTACCCTGATCAATGCATTTGGATACCCAAGGGCCTGGGCTGCCGATTGGGCTGCTGATACCCAATATTGGGGTGCGGGACAATCATTATATCACTACCTTAAGAATGCAGGCTTCAGCGGTATAGATTCTTTCTATAAGGCCAGGCCGTGGGTATTAGTTTATAAAAAGAATGACCCTTCGTTTACTCCGCAGTGGCTGGTAGGCCGCGACTCGGTTGATAACCCAACCTTGTCAATCAATCTTAATACCACTGACACGGTTGGTTATCTCACCTCCCCGGTATTTGGTCCATCCAAAGGCTGGAAACAGCTCATTTGGCGGGGTGTTGGTGATCCGGCAGGTGATACGGCTACAATTGATGTGATCGGTGTAAGAAACAATGGTTCAGAACAAGCATTATTTACAAATTTGACCACCGTACAACAAAACTTCAATGTATCGTCTATAGACCATGTGGAGTATCCCTATGTAAAACTGAAGATGCGAACGGCCGATAATACTCATTTCACTCCTTACCAATTAAGGTACTGGCGGCTTACTTACGATCCGGTGCCTGAGGGGGCAATAGCTGCCAATCTCTATATTAAAGTAAAGGATACAGTAGATGTGGGAGAACCCCTCGATTTCAGAGTAGCCTTTAAAAATGTAAGTGAGGTACCTTTCGACAGTCTGAAAGTGAAAATGGTGATCACCGATAGAAATAATGTGCCGCACATTATACCCATGTCAAAACGCAGGCCATTGCTTACTGAAGCATCTGCGCCCAACGACACATTACAGATCGGAGCTTTGGTAAACACAAGTACTCTGTCTGGTCTTAATACTATGTACATTGAGGCAAACCCGGATAATGACCAGCCGGAGCAGCATCACTTTAATAATTTTGCGTATCGCAGCCTTTATGTAAAACCTGATAGTCTGAACCCATTGCTTGATGTAACGTTTGATGGGGTGCACATCCTGAACAGGGATATAGTGTCTTCTAAGCCGGATATCATGATCAAGCTGAAAGACGAGGCCAGGTGGATGGTGTTAGATGACACAACCTTGCTAACCCTGCATGTCCGCTATCCGAATGGTTCGCTTCGACGATTCTATTTTAATAACGATACCGTAAGATTCACACCTGCCGGGCAGGCACCTAATACTGATAATACCGCTACCATTAACTTCAAACCCTGGTTTGCGCAGGACGGGGAATATGAAATGATAGTAACTGGAAAGGACAGAAGTGAAAATGCTGCCGGCGCTATTGAATACCGGGTGGTATTTGAGGTGATCAACAAGCCAATGATCTCCAATATGCTGAACTATCCCAATCCGTTCACTACTTCTACGGCATTTGTGTTTACGGTTACGGGTAGCGAAGTGCCTCAGAACATAAAGATTGAGATCATGACCATCACAGGTAAGATAGTAAGGGAGATCACCAAAGACGAATTGGGACCGCTGCATATCGGCCGGAACATCACTGAGTTTAAATGGGATGGAACCGATCAGTATGGCTCTAAACTCGCTAACGGCATTTACCTCTACAGGGTGGTGACAAACTTAAATGGCAAATCGCTTGACAAATACAAGTCAGCAAATGACAATACAGACCAGTATTTCAACAAAGGGTACGGGAAAATGTACCTGATGAGATAATAATATCTTGCTTTAAGCAAAAAGCTGCTTGTACACAACAAGCAGCTTTTTTATAGCAGGTGACGGTCCGGCTGACCTGTGATTTTCCCAAAAACACAAACCCTGATGTCCCGGCCGGTTTTTTTATACGCCTTAGAAGAGCGACTTTTGCCAATCGATGCAGGTCCTAAAACAATTTATAAAAAAAAGCTTCGGATCGTGGCTCTACCGCAGTAAGAAAAATCCTGCCCGGAAACGGGAGTTGGAAGATTGGATGAAGCAATTCGATAATTTATCACTTGTCCGGCTATCAGATGTGTCCTTCGATGTCTTTACATATCACGGGGAGGATGGCATTCTTTTGTACCTCATCAACAGATTAAAAGACATTCCAAAAACTTTCATAGATATCGGCTCCGGGGATTGTATCAAAAGTAATTGTGCGAACCTTATCACTCATTTTGGTTGGGAAGGTGTTTTTATAGACAAGAATAGCAGGCAGTTGACTATCGGTAAGAAATTTTATAAAGACAAACAAAAACAAGGGATGTCAATCAGCTTTATGAAAGCTGAAGTGACACCCGGTAATGTTAATGAGTTAGTGTCACTAAAAGGCTGGGAAAACAAAATTGGACTATTGTCAATAGATATTGACGGGAATGATTACTGGATATGGAAAGCGATTGAATCTGTTCAGCCAGAGATCGTTTTAATAGAAGCCAAGGTAGAATTTGGATTTAAGAGTATCGCAGTTCCGTATAGCAGCAGTAATCATCATACTGTTGATAAAATGTATAACGGAGCGTCCGTGGAAGCTATCAGAAAGCTTGGTCTAAGCAAAGGCTACAAACTGGTAGGAGCAAACAAACAGGGTTATAATCTGTTTTTTGTGAAACTGGAAACAGCATTTCCGGAAGTAAGTGCTGAATCGATACTAAGCGATCCGGAAACCATCGCATCGTTTTACGGGGACTCTTTTTTTGAATCGCATAAATTTGAATTAATATAAAGGGAATTATGGCTAAAATTGGAATAAACATAGCTACAGGCAGTCTGCAGCAGCAGGAAATGATTGTGGGTATTGATCTCGGTACTACCAACAGCCTGGTGGCAATTATTCATCCGGATTCAAAGCAACCAGTCGTTTTGAAAGAGCATGATGGTGCGGCACTGGTGCCTTCTGTGTTGCATTTTGGAGAAGCAGGGGTAGTAACAGTAGGTGATAAAGCAAAGGAGTACCTTGTTTCAGAACCTCATAATACTATCTTTTCGGTAAAGCGGCTGATGGGTAAATCATACAGTGATGTAAAAGACCATGCTTCTTATTTTACCTATAAAGTAATAGATGACAATACCGAGAGCCTCGTGAAAGTGCAGGCTGGGTCTGTTTTTTATTCGCCAGTTGAGTTGTCCTCATTTATCCTGAAAGAATTAAAAAGCCGTGCAGAGCATATTCTAAAAACACCAGTTACAAAAGCGGTGATCACTGTGCCAGCTTATTTCAATGATGCACAACGACAGGCCACGAGAGATGCAGGCAAACTGGCCGGACTGGATGTGCTGCGAATAGTAAATGAGCCAACTGCAGCCAGTCTGGCCTATGGGTTAGGCATGCGGCATGATGAAGTAAAAACGGTAGCAGTATATGATCTGGGAGGAGGTACATTCGACGTTTCTGTGTTGCGGATCGCAGGAGGAATATTTGAAGTGCTGTCAACTAATGGCGATACATACCTGGGAGGTGATGATTTTGACCGGGTAATTGTTGATGAATGGGTGGTAGAAGCGGGCATCACCCGGGAGGAACTGGCAATGAATAAAAGCCTGGCGCAGGAGTTGCGCCTGAAGGCGGAGGAAGCAAAAAAATATCTCTCTTCCAATGATTCATTTACTGCTGAAATTGCTGGCTATACATTTGGACTGACGAGGGGAAAATTCGAAACTCTCATTACCGCCTTTGTTAACAGGACACTCGACTGTTGCAGGAATGCATTGAAGGATGCAGCAGTCACAACAAGCGATATTGACGAAATAATAATGGTGGGAGGTTCTACCAGGGTGCCATTTGTAAAAAAATCGGTTAGTGGCTTCTTTGGAAGAGATGTGCATGATTCATTAAATCCGGATGAAGTAGTGGCGCTGGGGGCGGCGGTACAGGCTGATATTTTGGCGGGCAATAACAAGGACTTTCTGCTGCTGGATATAACCCCTTTATCACTGGGAATAGAAACAATGGGGGGGCTTATGGATGTTCTGATACCACGCAATTCGAAGATCCCATCCAAAGCCGCACGGCAGTACACAACACAGAAAGACGGACAGGGAAGTATGCGAATATCCGTTTACCAGGGTGAAAGAGACTTGGTGAAAGATAACCGGAAACTGGCTGAGTTTAACTTAACGGGAATACCTGGTATGCCTGCGGGACTGCCCAAAGTAGAAGTTTCTTTCCTGATCAATGCAGATGGGATACCGTTAGTAAAAGCCAAAGAACTGCGAAGCGGCATTGAGCAAACCATAGAAGTAAAGCCACAGTATGGATTAACAGATGAGGAAGTGGAAAAGATGCTGTTTGATTCAATTACCCATGCAAAAGATGATATACAGGTAAGGGCATTGGTAGAAGCCCAAACTGAAGCCCGGCAAATAGTAGAAACAACTTCTCAATTTATTGCTAAGAATAAAGACCTGCTTACTGAAAAGGAATTAGCTGATACAAAAGAGGCTGTGACAAATTTGGAGCAGTTAATTGTCAGCGGTAATAAAGATGAACTGCATACCGGAATTGAACGCCTGAACGAATTATCAAGACCCTATGCCGAAAGAGTAATGGACAAAGCAATCAGCACGGCGATGAAGGGTAAGAATATTATGGAGTAAAAAGAACATAACGGCTGTTCTCAAAAAGCTTGGTTACGAGTAAAGAAGGTAACACCGGGACGGAGGGGGTTTGCTTGTTTATTAAGATGATTAACCTTCTGCTGACCCATTCAGCTGGCCGGTTTCCTGACTGTAAATAATTATTCATTATTATGATTCGATCCTCTCGGTTAGGAGTATTGTATGGATGTGAGACCCAGGCGTTGGCAGATGAATATACATTAGCCATGTAACTGACAAGGCGGTCGTTGCCGATCAGCAGATCATTTCGGGTAGTTGATTTTTCGAGGTAATCAAAAACTTCCCTTGTCTGTTTGGTCAGATAGCCTTCCGATTCAATTTTACTATTACTTTTAAGGATATTGGTGATCCACAGCGTATTGTCCGACAGGAAAATAATAAGGAAGCCTGCAAATACCCATTTTCTTACGGCGGTTTTTTTGAGATACTCTATCAGCCACAAAAGGCCGGGGATGGATAATAGAAAAAGGCCGGCCCAAACATAACCTCTTGTAAAATGTATAGGTTGCATCGGCTTCATGAACCATTCATGTTTTGATAGCAGGAATGAAACAATAGCCCAGGTAAGAAAAAGCCGCTGATGCGGTAATTCAAGAAACCTGCTAATGCCTTTTTTCACCCTTAATGTAACATAGCTGATCAGTGCCACAATGATGTAGGCAGGAATAAACACCCGGAAGCTATAGGTCCAGGCTACACTATATTGATTAAAAAGCTGGTTATGCTCAGGGAAGGAAGGCAGATAGCTGAGGTAGTAGTAGATATCGACAGTGATCACAATTCCGGAGACCACGATGAACCACCAGGGAATAGATTTGTTTTTATAGAAAGATTTTTCAATGGCAATCCATTCCCACAGTATTATCAAATATTCCATTCCCGTAAAAGGGTGTGAAGCAGCCAGCAGTAAACCGGCTAAACCAGCACCTATCCACTTTTTTTTGAGTATGAGATAGATGCAAAGCAGAAAAAGAAAATGATAGTACGCTTCAAGCGGTATGAATAAAATCCTTCCCCAGTTCAGTCCCCACCATCCGTTAGCAGGGTCAGCAATGTAAATAGTGTCAAGCCAGGAAGATGTGAGTTTGCCGCTTGTAATAAGTGATACTATAATACCTGTGATGGCAGTAAGCCCGCCGCCCCATGTAAATAACAATGCAATTAATCCC
>CALSAT010000242.1:0-6158 GCA_943372905.1 Bacteroides fragilis
GATCAAAAGCCCTACAGTATGCTTACGATTGATGAAATAGTCCACACCGGCTTTAAACCCATGGCTTTTGTTCAGCATCAGCATTCTTGTGCGCTGATCGAAAACGGTATCCAGTTGTTCCCGGTAAAGATTAAATCGATTATCATTCTTGGAATCATTGTAGTTATAATTACCAAAAACATTAAGCCCTTTATTCCTGTGGTTGATGGAGAATCCGCCGTTGTACTTAGGATACACGCCAATATTGTATCCCGCATTAACTGAACCATTCGTTCCAAACGCTTTATTTTTCTTTAAGCGGATATTGATGATACCGGCATTACCGGCAGCATCATACTTGGCAGAGGGGTTGGTAATGATCTCTATAGCCTCAATTTGTGCCGCCTGTATTGATTTCAGGTAATTGGTAAGATCTGAACCCGACAGGGGAGTTGGTTTTCCATCAATATATATCTGCACACCGTTTTTTCCTGCCAGGCTGATATTCTCATCCTTATCCAGTAATACACTGGGGGCTTTGCGCAGCAATTCAAGTGCATCATTGCCCGTGGCATTGATGGTGCCTTCCACATTCAGGATGGTTTTGTCGGCTTTTACCTCTATCATTGGCTTTTTGGCAGTAATCGTCACGCCTGCAAGATCGCCGGTGCCTTTGCTCATGGTTATATCGCCAAGGTTCATATCACCTGAGCCTGACAGATCAAATACTTTGGAATATACTGTGGCAAGACCCACATGGGATACGGTGACCAGGTAACTGCCAGATTTACCGGAAGAAATAGCAAACCGGCCATTATCACCCGTTACCGCCAGTTTTACCACAGACGAATCTTTTGCGTTGAGAAGCGATACCGTTGATTTTTCGATTCCCTTTCCCTGCTGATCTTTAACTACACCGGTAACTTGTTGAGCCTGAGCGGCAAAACCCATCAGCACCATACCGGCAAAAATTGAAACTAACTTTCTCATTATTAATGGTTTTTGTTTTTAACAGGGCAAAGATACCGGCGTGTCATGCAATTGTAAAACCGTTATCCGACCAATGGTGTAAAACATTCCATGAACGGCACAAAAACTCCGGCGAACTGAAAATTCTGCTAAAGCAAAGGATGTGCAATGCTTTGAGGCTATTATATTTATCATCAATTTCCCTTAGGTTTGCAGGCAAAACAATATTGATTATGAAGTTCCCAGCCAATCTGCGCTATACAAAAGACCACGAATGGGTTAGTTTAGAAGGAAACGTTGCCACTATCGGTATCACCGACTTTGCCCAGGGTGAACTCGGAGATATTGTTTATGTGGAAGTAGAAACGGTTGGAAAAGCTTTAGAAGCAGGTGCTGTATTCGGCACCGTAGAGGCTGTAAAGACAGTTTCGGACCTTTTCTTACCCGTGAGCGGTACCATTACAGAGCTTAATCCAAACCTTGCCGGCTCTCCCGAATCAGTAAACAGCGACCCTTATGGGGCTGGCTGGATGATAAAAATGACCGTGGACAACCCTGCCGATGTGGAAGCCCTGCTGGATGCCGCCGCTTATGAAGCCGTAGTGGCCTAAATCCAGCCGAAATTATTTCTCGTAATTTAACACGATACAGTTGTTTTTGCTAATCATTGTATCTTAACCAATTAATTGAACTCAAAAACAACATACAGCGAACAGGAGCTGGTGTATTTGTTGCAGCAACGCAACGAAAAAGCCTTCGCTTATTTGTATGATAACTATTCGGGTGCCTTGTATGGTATTGTGAATGCTATCGTTACAGATAAAGAGGTAGCTAATGATGTGTTGCAGAACGTGTTTGTGAATATCTGGAGAAAAATTGAATCCTATGACGCAACAAAGGGACGGCTTTTTACCTGGATGCTGAATATAGCCCGCAACGCTTCAATTGACGAGGTAAGGTCAAAAGGCCATAAGGATTCTCAAAAAAACCAGCCAATTGCAGATAGCGGAGAAATACCGGGTGCTGTAACAGGGCCGGTCATAGACGATGTGGGACTTAAAAAAGTATTGACAAAACTGAAAGGAGAGTTAAGGGTGCTGGTAGATATGTCTTACTTCCAGGGATTTACACATGAAGAGATTTCTCAGGCGCTGAATATCCCATTAGGAACAGTAAAAACAAGGATCCGAAGTGCTTTAACACAGTTACGAACAATGATCCAATAAAAGTGAATACGCAGGAATACATATCAAGTGGAATTGTGGAGAGCTATGTGCTCGGCCTCGCTTCTGATGAAGAAAGAAGAGAGTTTGAGCAATTATGCGCCCAATATCCCGAAGTGCTGGCAGCAAGGACCGCTTTTGAGCTAAGTCTCGAAAAACAGGCCATGGAAAATGCCATTGCACCCCCTTCTGCTCTCAGGTCAAACATTCTTGATCTCATCAGCAACAGCGACAAGATAATACCCCTTCAGCAAGCTCCTGTTAAAAAGATTAACTGGTTTAAATATGCCGCCGCCGCCTGCTTACTGCTGCTGGCCGGAAGTATTTACTGGAACCTCACCTTATCTAACAGGAATAAAGATCTTCAGAGCAATTATAATAATACTGTTGCTGAGCTCAGCGAGCTGAAAAAAGAAGCACAGGTACTTCAACAAAACCCTAATGTAAAAATGGCAGCGATGAGCGGGCAGGAAGCTTCGCCTAAGTCATTTGCCACCGTTTACTGGGATACTACTTCGCAGGATGTGTACCTGCTTGTCAATAATTTACCTAAACCTGCATCCGATAAACAATACCAGCTTTGGGCATTCCTCGATGGTCAGCCTATTGATATGGGCCTGATTGAGATCACAGAGAAGCCCCTGCAGTTATACCGGCTTAAAAAAGCACAGGCCGCACAGGCTTTTGCCATTACACTGGAAAAGAAAGGACGCCCCGATGTTTCCAAGCCGGAAGGCACCTTGTATGTAATGGGTAAGCTTTGATAATTCACCACACCGTCAATCTGATCGTATCGCTTTATCGTAATTAAAAGGATTCTGAACCTTTGCTATAGTAGTTTTGGTTCTATAGTTGGTTAAACAAGGGGCCTCTTCAGGGGCTCCTTCTTATTACGCTATATAATTTCTTATCAGCACAGCGGTGGCACAATGCGCCGGTTTAAAATCTTATTTTATATTGTGGAAATTATCACTCCTTGCTCAAGATCAAACCAACTTTTATTCCCGCTATTGCCTGGCTGCTTGTTTCCACTTTTCTGCTTACCATGCCGGGCGAAGAAATACCCAAAGAAAACTTCTTTACCAGGATCCAGTTGGACAAATGGGTGCATATAATCATGTTTTTTATCATGGTTACATTATGGTGTTGGGCTGTACCGGGTAAAAAGAATCGTATCAGCAATAAAAGAAAAGCATTTGCACTCATTGCAATTGTATCGTTCCTGTATGGGGTGAGTATGGAATTCGTGCAGCGTTATCTTACGGCTAACCGTTCCTTTGATGCAGGAGATATTGTCGCAGACGGTATTGGGTGTGTCCTGGGCTTTTTTTACAGTACTAAAAGGTATATAAAAAAATAGACCCCTGTAGAAACAGGGGTCGCAACCAAAACTAACTGCTTATGAGAAAATTGACTGACTTTATAATGAGTTCGAATAATAATCTACAATTGTATAACGCAAATTTACTGCCGGTAGTATGATGTTTGCTGTTAAGGAAAGTTTAAAAGCTTTGTTTCAGTACTTCCACCTACCACACTTTCGTAAAATCTCGGAGCACCTTTCTATATATACGATGCTTCCAATCAGATGATTGCATAAAGCCGTAAAAAAATATTTATCTGTTTAGCGACTAAAAAATCTGACAATCAACTGACAAAGAACTACACAGTTATTAAAATCGTTACTGCAATACCTATATTCAAAATTTCGTGCCAGAAACCATGGTTACAAAAAATAAAAAAGCCATTCAGCAATTAACTGAACGGCTTTCTGCAATATTATCCAATTGATTATTTAATAAACCCTTTTATCAGGTCCATCAGGCCGCCTCCGCCACCGCTTTGCTTGTCCTGGAAACTATTCTGTGCTTTTTTGGTCAGATTACCTATAATGTCCTGGATATCAAATCCACCGCCACCGCCTGATGCGCTGCTACCACCTCCGCCGCCGCCAGTAAACTGGTCAAGCAGGTTTTGAAGCATACCACCGCCGCCACTGTTGCTGGTTTGCGCTGGTTCTCCGCCGCCACCAGTTAAAGAACCAATCAAACCATCCAGGGTAAACCCGGGATTGTTAGGGTCATTTGTCTGGCTAATAAGGCCGCTAAGCGCATTGGGTATCAGAGAGCTGGCCACATTACTGGCAGAAGCGGGGCTCATTTTGTATTTACCCACCAATTTGCTGATAAAATACCCCACCATCATGGATACGATCGGGTTTTTCATCAAACCGGCTATACCACCACCACTACTGGTTCCCCCGGCATTGCCACCTCCTTTAAAAAGATCGAGGATGTTCTCAAAACCGCCACCGGCCACTATATTCTGAAAACCACTGGCTATTGTCTTGGTGGCATCAGCCATTACCTCTTCATTCTGCTCATTAGGTACTTCAGGGTTGTTTACCACTGAGTCTTGTCCGAACTGTTTTACAATGTCAAATATCTTATCAAGCATAAAAAATGTTTTACACTAAACTCCTGGGAGTTTTGTGCGTTAAAAAATAATTTAGGGGACTAAAATAAACTTTCCAGCAGATTACAAATAATAAATTTTAGTGAAGCGAGTACTTTCTGCCATTAGGGTAATTAATTCTGTTTCGTCAGCTTTTCGGAGTTCTCTGCAAATTGCAGGGCATCTATCAGTTCGCCAATTTCTCCGTTCAGTACGGCATCCAGGTTATAAAGGGTAAGGCCAATGCGGTGGTCCGTCACCCGGCCCTGGGGGAAGTTGTAGGTTCTAATCTTAGCGCTTCTGTCACCGGTGCTTACCAGGCTTTTGCGGTGGCGGGCTATTTCATCCTCCTGCTTCCGCACCTGTTCTTCATACAGTTTGGTACGAAGCATGCCCATAGCTTTTTCCCGGTTACCCAACTGCGACCGTTCGGTTTGACAAACTACCACGGTTCCGGTAGGAATGTGAGTCAGCAATACTTTCGTTTCCACTTTGTTTACGTTCTGTCCGCCGGCGCCGCCACTTCTGGCGGTTTCCATTTTTACATCTGCCGGGTTTAACTCAAAATCCACTTCCTCGGCTTCCGGCATTACGGCCACCGTTGCTGCAGACGTATGCACCCTTCCTGATGCTTCAGTATCAGGCACCCGCTGTACCCGGTGGACACCACTTTCAAATTTCAACGTGCCGTACACATCTTCACCGGTTACCTCCAATTGCACCTCTTTATAGCCGCCCACACTGCCTTCATTTTCGCTGAGCAGGGCTGTTTTCCATCCTCTTTTGTCGCAATACCGCATATACATCCTCAGCAGGTCACCTGCAAATAAACTGGCCTCATCCCCACCGGTACCGGCCCTTAT
Source organism: Bacteroides fragilis (assembly GCA_943372905.1). Lineage (GTDB taxonomy): Bacteria > Bacteroidota > Bacteroidia > Chitinophagales > Chitinophagaceae > JJ008. The sequence goes on from CALSAT010000242.1 coordinate 5,489, forward strand.
CTCCAAAATGGCATTCTTCTCATCCTGCGGATCCTTTGGTATCAGCAATTGGCGTATCTGCGCCTCCATTTCTGTTTTCTTTTCTTCCAGTGCCGGAGATTCCATTTTCGCCAATTCCCGCATTTCCTCATCGTCTCCTTCCAGTGCTTCCTTATAAAAATCCATATCATCCAGCAGTTTCCTGTAATCCGTATAGGCCGCTACGATCTTCTCCAGGCCACGGTATTCTTTACTGGTCTCCGCAAATTTCTTGTTATTGCTTACGATCTCAGGATTGGTGAGGGCCACTCCCAACTGGTCAAATCTTGCTTTTATGGCTTCCAGCCTGTCTAACATAAATGATAAAATTCCAGGTTATAAATCACATGATACAAAGGCTGCAAAAGTAGCAAAGAATAACTGCTTAAGTTTTGGGTTTTGGAATTAGTTTTCTTGAATTTTACAATATGGGGTATTTAAAATTCAGGGCCGACAAGCTATTTGACGGGTATAGTTTCCGCGATGATGATGCAGTCTTAATAACAACCGACGAAGGCGTTGTGGAAAATATTGTTCCTTTTCCCGAGGCAGGCGAAGATGTGCAAACTTTCAACGGTATCCTTTCTCCCGGCCTTATCAATTGCCACTGCCACCTGGAATTAAGCCATTTAAAGAATGTGATCCCACCGCA
>CALSAT010000243.1:0-6155 GCA_943372905.1 Bacteroides fragilis
GCCCTTTCTAATATATATGCACCGGAACACCTCATCCTCTCTTGCAGCAACGCAGAAGAAACTGCAAATCTGGTTACAGCTGCAGGCTCCGTGTTTATTGGCAACTACTCCCCTGAAAGTGCAGGAGATTATGCCAGTGGCACTAACCATACATTGCCTACAAACGGGTATGCAGCCATGTACAGCGGAGTTTCATTAGATAGCTTTGTAAAAAAGATCACTTATCAGCAGCTCACAAAAGAAGGCCTGATAAACATCAGCAATACCGTCATGATAATGGCAGAAGCAGAAGGACTGTCTGCCCATAAAAATGCAATCGCAATCAGGTTAAACCAATAAGTATGGAGTTTAATATAGAAACCCTCGTACGGGAAAACATAAAAAAGATGACCGCTTACTCATCAGCCCGGCATGAGTTTACCGGCACAGCCAGTATTTACCTTGATGCCAATGAGAACTCCTTTGGTTCTCCTCTGCCGGCAAATTATAATCGCTATCCCGATCCTTTGCAACTCACCCTGAAAGAAAAGATCAGCCAGATAAAAGGCATTCCTGTTCAGAACATTTTTACAGGCAACGGAAGTGACGAAGCCATTGATCTCCTCTTCCGGATATTTTGTGAACCGGGTAAAGACAATGTGATCATCTTCCCTCCCACTTACGGCATGTATGAAGTATGTGCAGAGATGAATGATATAAAAGTAAAAAAGATACCCCTGCTCGAAGATTTTCAACTGGACCTCGAAGGCATAGAACAAGCCATAGACAGTAACACCAAACTCATCTTTATTTGCTCGCCCAATAATCCAACCGGCAACAGCATCAGCCGCAGCGATATTGAAATACTGCTGAATAATTTCGATGGGCTGGTCATCATCGATGAAGCCTATATCAATTATGCCAAACAAAAAACTTTTATCCCTGAACTCACAGAATACCCCAACCTGGTAATATTACAAACACTGTCCAAAGCATGGGGATTGGCAGGACTAAGACTCGGAATGGCCTTTGCCGGCTTACCCGTCATCAATTACATGAACAAAGTAAAATACCCGTACAACATCAATACGGCCACACAACAACTGGCCATCGAAGCACTAAGTAATATTTCCAGTGTCAACAACTGGACGAAAACAACTGTCGAACAAAGAGAATGGCTCGCTGAGGAACTCGGCAAAATGCCATTCACCCAAAAAATATACCCTTCCGATGCAAACTTTCTGCTGGTAAAAATGACCGCCGCCAAACTCATCTATACCTATTTGACCGAAAAAGGAATTATCGTACGGGACCGGTCGGGGGTAATACTATGTGATGATTGCTTACGAATAACGATCGGCACACCGGACGAGAACAACCAATTGATAGAACGCTTAAAAGAATATACCGCATGAAAAAAATATTATTCATCGACCGGGACGGAACACTGATCAAAGAAGCCCCGCCCACTTACCAGTTAGATTCCTTTGATAAATTAGAATTCTATCCGGATATGTTCACCTGGATGAAAAAGATAGCTACCGAACTCGACTTCGAATTGATCATGGTCACCAACCAGGACGGGTTGGGTACCCCCTCCTTTCCGGAAGACACATTCCACCCTGTTCACCAGTTTGTAATGAAAAGCCTCGCCAACGAAGGCATCCACTTTGCAGAAGTGCATATAGACAGATCATTTCCTTCAGAGAATGCACCTACACGTAAGCCCGGCACAGGAATGCTCACTCAATACTTAAATAACCCCGGGTATGATATAGCAGGCTCTTTTGTAATAGGCGACCGGATCACTGATGTCCAGTTGGCAAAAAATCTTGGCTGCAAAGCCATTTGGCTGAATAACGATGCCAGCCTCGGGGCTGCTGAGATCAATGATAAAGCGGCTGACCTTGCCACAACAGTATCCCTGGAAACAACGAACTGGCAATCCATTTATGAATTTCTGCTGCTCGGCAACCGCATTATTCAGCACCAACGAAATACCAATGAAACAAAGATCAGCGTATCACTGAATCTTGATGGAAAGGGAACTGCTGCAATTAATACCGGGCTCCACTTTTTTGATCACATGCTCGAACAACTAAGCAGGCACAGCAGTATTGATATTACGCTTACCACAACCGGCGATCTGCATATAGATGAGCACCACACCATCGAAGACACCGCAATTGCCCTCGGCGAAGCCTTCGCCATCGCATTAGGAAATAAAAAAGGGATCGAAAGATACGGCTTCACACTGCCCATGGATGATTGCCTCGCACAGGTGGCCATTGACTTTGGCGGAAGAAGCTGGCTGGTATGGGATGCAGGATTTAAAAGAGAAAAGATCGGGGATATGCCATCAGAAATGTTCTACCACTTTTTTAAATCCTTCTCAGATGCGGCCAAATGTAACCTGAATATAAAAGCTGAAGGGGAAAATGAACATCACAAGATCGAATCCATTTTTAAAGCACTCGCAAAGGCTATTAAAGCAGCGGTGAAAAGAGATGTTACCAACCTTCAATTACCCAGCACCAAAGGAATACTCTGATGGAAGTCGTTATCATAAAATACAATGCCGGTAATATACAGTCTGTGCTGTTTGCATTAGAACGCATCGGGGTACAGGCATCGGTCACCGACAATGCAGAACAAATACGATCGGCCGACAAGGTCATCTTTCCGGGTGTAGGTGAGGCCAGCACCGCTATGGCCTATCTGCGGGAAAACAAATTAGACACCCTCATCACCAGCCTTACTCAGCCCGTTCTGGGCATTTGTCTCGGCATGCAATTGCTTTGCAAACATTCAGAAGAAAACAACACCGGTTGTCTTGGCATCTTTGAAAACGTAATGGTCAGAAGATTTATTCCCGGTGAAAAAAAATGGAAAGTGCCGCAAATAGGATGGAATACTATTCATCAGCTAAAGACAGATCTGTTCAGATCTGTACCTGAAAATACGTTCTGCTATTTCGTACACAGCTATTATGCAGAACAAAATCCGCATAGTATCGCCACCACCAATTATATACAACCTTACTGCTCCGCATTACACCGCAACAACTTTTATGGCGTTCAGTTTCACCCGGAAAAAAGTGCTGATGCAGGAGAAACGATCTTGAAAAACTTTTTAGCCCTGTAATATGACAATCATACCCGCAATCGATATAATTGATGGCAAATGTGTCCGGCTTACCAAAGGAGACTATGCGCAAAAAACGATCTATAATGAAGACCCACTGGAAGTGGCCCTCCAATTTGAAGGCGCAGGATTGAAGCGACTGCACCTGGTTGACTTAGACGGCGCAAAAGCCGGCGATGTAAAAAACTGGAAAGTACTGGAGAAGATCGCTGTCAAAACAAAACTGGCAATAGATTTCAGCGGTGGTATCAGCACACAAAAAAACCTTGAGATCACTTTTAATTCCGGTGCGGCCTATGCCTCTATCGGAAGCATTGCCGTAAAAGACGAATTTACCTTCAGTGGCTGGCTCATGGCATTCGGAGCAGAACGCTTTATTATAGGTGCCGATGTAAAAGATGGCAAAGTAGTGATAAAAGGATGGACCGAATCAACCCCGCTAACTGTATTTGAACTCATAGAAAGATATAAACTAAAAGGTGTCAGGCAGTTCTTTTGCACCGATGTAAACAAAGACGGGCTCCTCGAAGGCCCCGCTACCCTGTTATATAAAAAGATCATGAACGAACATCCCTCCATTGATCTCATTGCAAGTGGTGGCATCGCCACTATAAAAGAGCTGGATGAATTAAGAGAAGCAGGTTGCACAGGCGCTATTATCGGCAAAGCCATTTACGAAAACAGGATCTCTTTAGCAGACCTGGCGAAATATCTGTAATGAGTGAAATTAAAAACATACTACCCTTGTCAGACGCCGGTACTTTCCATCCAACAGGATTAGCAAAGAGAATAATCCCCTGCCTGGATATTAAAGATGGCCGGACGGTAAAAGGCACCAACTTTCTTCAGTTGCGGGATGCCGGCGACCCCGTGGAACTGGCCATGCGGTATTGCCGCGAAGGTGCAGATGAATTAGTATTCCTGGATATTACTGCCACCACAGAAAAAAGAAAAACACTGGCAAAGCTGGTAAGAGATATTGCCACCCATATCAATATACCATTCACTGTAGGTGGCGGCATCAATAGCATAGAAGATGTAAGCCTGCTGCTGGAGAACGGGGCCGATAAGATATCCATCAATACATCAGCCGTAAAGAATCCGCAGCTGATAAATGAGTTGGCAACAAATTTTGGCAGTCAGTGTATCGTCGTGGCCATAGATGCAAAAATGATAGATAATAAATGGATGGTGGTAACACATGGCGGCAGAAATCTTACCCCCCTCGCTGTTCCCGGTTGGGCAAAAGAGATCACCGACCGGGGCGCCGGAGAAATTCTCCTTACTTCCATGGAGCATGATGGAACAAAAGGAGGCTTCGCCATCGAACTCACAAAAGAGATAGCCGCTGCGGTACCCGTACCGGTAATAGCATCAGGCGGTGCCGGTATCCCGGAACATTTCTTAGATGTATTTCAAACTGCCAATGCAGATGCGGCCCTTGCAGCCAGTATATTCCATTTCAAAGAAATAGAGATTCCTGAGTTAAAGCGATATTTACATCTTAACCATATAAATATCCGGTCATGACCTTTGTCATCATTTTCGTATTGTCTGCCATCGCCATCTACCTGTTCAAACATTTTGAACAACGCAGGGATGAGCGAAATGAAAGGCAACATGAAAAAAGACGCAAAGCATACGAGGACCTGCTGGAACGGTTAAAAGAAAAAGAAGACACCATTATAAAATAAAAAAGAAAGCAATATATGAAACCAGATTTCTCCAAATATTCAGACAGCCTCGCACCGGTTATCATCCAGGATAACAATACTCAAAAAGTATTGATGCTTGGCTTTATGAACCAGGAAGCCTTAGATAAAACGCTCCAGGAGGGGAAGGTTACTTTCTTCAGCAGGAGCAAACAACGGCTGTGGACCAAAGGAGAAACATCCGGAAATTTTTTACAGGTAATTGAAGTGTACACTGACTGTGATAATGACACCCTGTTAATTAAAGCAGATCCGGCAGGGCCTGTGTGCCATACCGGTGCCGATACCTGCTTCAATGAAATAAACAGCGGATTCTCTTTACAAAAACTGGAGGCCGTCATCGCAGATAGAAAGGCCCACCCGGCTGATTCTTCTTATACTTCTTCCCTGTTTGCCAAAGGCATTAATAAAATAGCCCAGAAAGTAGGCGAAGAGGCCGTAGAACTCGTAATAGAAAGCAAAGACGAGGATGATGTAAAATTTCTTAACGAAGCCGCCGACCTGCTTTTCCACTACCTGGTGCTTTTACAGGCAAAAGATCATACCCTAACCGATGTAACTGCTATACTCGCTGAAAGGTTTGTGGGGGACAGGAAACAGGATAAATGAAGGGATGTGGAAAGCTAAGAGTCTGCTAACCGCAAGGGTGGGTTGTGGAACTACGGGTAGGAAAAGAGTTGCAAATCGTGCAGTTGGTCTCTTGTCCACAGACTATCTCTACACGCAAGACACAAGTGTGGCGTACTGCTTTTTGCTGAACACCTACAAGGGCAAAAAATTAGCCCAATTCATCTAATAAATATTTTAAAAATAAAGCACTTGTTAAGCATGCAAATTCCTTTGGGCCATCATCTTTAGTGCCATCTGCGTGATCCATAACTGACTTAATAATGATAGCCTTAGTATTACTTTCAGAATTTAATTCGGCAGATGTCATAACTCCAAATCCCTCCATCTCAACTGAAGCTGTTTTTCTATCCATTTTTTTAATCACATTATTATAATAATCAGCATCTGCGATTACTGTACTTGAACAAGCAGTTGGTTCTACAACAGCTTTCAAATCCTGAATATCGAAATTTTTATACAATTGGCTGTAAAATGAGTTTGTGATTAATTCAGTTTTTACTTTATTAAGAACCGTTTCTATTAATGGTTGAATCTTTTGTAATAGTTTTGGGTCCAATTTGCAAATTTCTAATTCTTTAAAAAACTCTTTATTTTCATGCTTTCCTTTTCCAATGTTGAAAATAAATTTACTTATAACTATGCTACCAAAAGGTAAGTCTGGAGAACCGCAAACTCCAGTCATGAATATAT
>CALSAT010000244.1:0-6153 GCA_943372905.1 Bacteroides fragilis
AAAATCATGTTCCCATTTTTTATTATCAATATTAATGACGCCGTTGGTGGTAAAGAGCATGGCATTCCGACCGTTGCGGGTGGGCATTACGCAGTCAAACATATCTATACCCATACTTATACACTCCAGGATATTCCACGGAGTGCCTACTCCCATCAGGTATCTAGGTTTGTTAGCAGGCAAATGATCGCAACACCAATCGCATATTTCATACATCACCGGTTCGGGTTCACCCACACTTAATCCACCGATGGCATTGCCTGTTGCTTCTTTTGACGAGATGTACTCACAGGATTGTTTGCGCAACTCCTTAAAAGTGCCACCCTGTACAATGGGAAAAAGATTTTGGGTGTACCCGTATTTTGGTCCGGTGGCATTAAATTGGGTAAAACACCGGTCGAGCCAGCGGTGCGTCATCTCCATCGATTTCTTTGCGTAGTTATGTTCGCTGCCGCCGGGCGGACATTCATCAAAAGCCATAATGATATCGCCGCCAATGGAGCGCTGAATATCCATTACCGTTTCAGGAGTAAATAAATGTTTGCTGCCATCAATATGCGACTGAAAAGTGACGCCTTCTTCTTTTATCTTTCTGGTTCCTGCTAATGAGAATACCTGGTAGCCGCCACTGTCCGTGAGTATGGGCTTGGGCCAGCCGTTGAACTGGTGCAAACCTCCTGCTTTCTCCAATACTTCCAGGCCCGGTCGCAGATACAAGTGATAGGTGTTGCCCAAAATGATCTGTGCTTTCACATCCTGCAGTAGCTGCTGCTGAGTTACCGCTTTCACACTACCCACGGTCCCCACCGGCATGAAGATGGGCGTCAGGATTTCACCATGATCGGTAATTATTTTACCCATCCGTGCTTTTGAGCCGGTGTCAGTATGCTGCAATTCAAACTGTAATGCTGCCATAGCGGCGCAAGTTAATGAATAAGCAATTGGCAATAAGGCAGCAGCAATGTGGAAAAGCTTTTAATCATTGTCTATTGCCTATTGCCTGCTGAAATCTACCTTCGCCGCTATGCCACCGATCAACTGGGGAGAGATTATTTTCTTCACATTCGCCACCGTTTCCGCTATACAGGTATTTTATTATGCCTGGTTCTTCAGCCGTATTGCTTTTTATAAACCAACGGTCAAAACAAAATCTCAGCATCACCCAGTTTCCGTTATTGTTTGTGCCCGGGATGAAGATGAGAACCTGGCCCGCAATCTGCCGGGCCTGCTGGTACAATCATACCCCAGTACTTATGAAGTAGTGGCGGTGAACGACAACTCGCTGGATGATTCCAAATATATTTTACAGGAATTAAAAAAAACATTCAAGTCGCTGCATGTGGTGGAACTGACGCAGGAAGCGGTTCACATTGCTGGTAAAAAATACCCCCTTTCGATTGGTATCAGGGAGGCTAAACATGAAGTGCTGCTGCTAACCGATGCTGATTGTGTGCCCGCCAGCGAGCACTGGATAGAAAAGATGCAGGGTGGCTATGGCGAAAACACGGAGATCGTATTAGGCTATGGCGCTTATCACAAAAGAAAAGGGTTGTTAAATAAACTTATCCGGTTTGAGACCTTTCATACGGCCTTGCAGTATCTATCTTATGCGCTGGCCGGTATTCCCTATATGGGTGTGGGTAGAAATTTGTCTTACCGGAAAGATCTTTTTTTTAAGCATAAAGGATTCTCGTCTATCAATCATATTCCAAGTGGTGATGACGACCTCTTTATTAATAAAACAGCTACCAAAAAAAACACAGCCGTGGTGATTGATCCGGATGCCGTTACCCGTTCTATTCCCAAAACAACCTGGGGTGGTTGGCTGCGGCAAAAAGCAAGGCATTATACCACTGCTAAATTTTATAAACCTAAACACAAGTTTTTGTTGGGGTTATACTTTATCACCCAATTTTTATTTTATCCCTTACTGGCAGCTTCTTTTATTTTCTTTGATTGGAAATATGTGCTGGCAGTATTTGCGGCCCGCTTCCTGTTACAAGGGTTTGTATTATACAGGTCTATGAAAAAAATGGGTGAACAGGACCTGTGGCCCTGGTTCATCTTCCTGGATATGTGGATGTTCTTTTATTATATCATCTTTGCGCCGGCATTGTGGAGAAAGCCGAAGAGAAACTGGAGTTAGGTGATAGAGAATAACTGATAGATGATAATGGGGAGGCTAATAAGCTAATAGTATTAAGTGATAAATAGATAAGCTCACTGGATAATATGAAAATATTACTTAAGTATTTTGCGGATTTTAATGAAGAACAAATACGGCAGTTTACCCTGCTGGAAGAATTGTATACAGAATGGAATGAGAAGATCAATGTTATTTCCCGAAAAGATATTGACGGGCTCTATGAAAAGCATGTATTGCATTCTCTAAGTGTCGCAGCAGCCTTCCAATTTGTACCGGGAACCACCATCGTTGATATTGGTACCGGCGGAGGTTTTCCCGGCATCCCTCTGGCAATTTTTTATCCTGAGGTACAGTTTCATTTGGTGGACAGCATTGCCAAAAAACTAAAGGTGGTGGAAGCGGTAGCAGCAGGGGCGGGTTTGAAAAATATTACCACACAGCATACAAGGGCTGAAGATATCAAAGGCCCTAAGTTTGACTTCGTTGTATCCCGTGCGGTGGCACCGCTAAAAGATCTCTGGAGATGGAGTAAGCCATTGCTGAAAACAAAAAGAACAGAGGGCAATGATGCCCCGGGTCTCATTTGTTTGAAAGGAGGTGATCTTGCTGTTGAAATTCAGGAAAGCGGTACCCGTCCGAGACTAATGAATGTCTATGATCTTTTCCCGGAAGAGTTTTTTAAGGAGAAATACCTATTATATGTTCCCCGCTAAAATTACCAGTTTGTGGTATTGCGGGTTTCTTTCATTAATATGACCTTTACCCATAATGAAGCCAATCACCGTCTGTATAGTAGATGATAACAGGGAGCTGCGCAATGCGCTGGAAGAAATAGTAGCCATGAATGAGACCTATAAATGTATCGGCACCATGGGCAGTGCTGAAGAGGCAGTTTTACAAATTCCTTTATTAAGACCTGATGTAGTGCTGATGGATATCAATTTGGGCACCGTGGAAAATGGCATTGATGTAGTAAAAGTATTGAAGCCCCGCATGCCTAATACCAATTTTATGATGTGTACCGTGTATGAAGAGGATGAAAAAATATTCGAGGCCCTTAGTGCCGGTGCCAGCGGCTATATTTTAAAAAAGACTGACCCTTCTAAATTGCTGGATGCCATCAAAGAATTGTACCAGGGCGGCGCTCCAATGAGCAGCCAGATAGCCCGCAAAGTGGTAGCTGCCTTTCAGCAAAAACAAGCTGCCAGTAATAACGATGCAGAGAAACTAGAGCTGCTAAGCGCCAGGGAAAAAGAAATTTTAGAACACCTCTCCAAGGGACTGATGTATAAAGAGATAGCATCTCAATTGTTTTTAAGCCCGGAAACGGTACGCAAACATGTGTATCATATATATGAAAAACTCCACGTTACTAACCGGGTGGCTGCCGTCAATAAGTTTTACGGCAGATAGTTTTGCGGGATTTTGCGGCCAAAAAAATGCCTTCCTAATTAAAAATACCACTAATGGGGTATTGTTACACGTAATGGTTACCTCTAATTTTGAGTTAGTAAGCAAAAAGTATTGTCCCCTTGACCATTAACTATTAACCTCATCCTGTGCCGCCCGATGAATTTTATTCTTCGGGCAACAAACGAAAAAGGGGCCTTTTCGAAAAAGTAAAAGCCCTCCGCGTCATACCGGAGGGCTTTACTTTTATGAGCATTTTTTCTTTTACCATTTCAATTCCAACCGGTTATTCTTTCTGTCTATATCAGCCAGCCGCATAGAAGGGTCTATTTCCACCACTGTAAAATCAGTGAGTTTTCTACTTGTCTCAATTGTATAAGTGCTATGGGTCCATTTCCAGGGCTCATATGCTTTCCGGGAGATGGCTGTATCCTCAACCGGTTTTTCACCATACATCAGGTTCATCGGAACATAATGCAGTTCTCTTGTACCGTCCTTAAAGGTCAGTTGCAGATCAATCGGCATTGGCATCAGCCCCACCCTGTTCAGGCGGATCTTTGTCTTGCCAGCTTCTTCCCACAGACTGTCAATTTTATAGTCAATGGTTTTAGTAGAATTGATCCAGTATTCTTTATACCAATCCAGTTTCATATCGCTTACTTTCTCTGCAATGCGCATAAAGTCTGATGCATTCGGATGTTTGAAACGCCATTGCTTGTAATACTCCAGCAGTATCTTATCACGCACAGGTGCCCCGACGATATATCCTAATTGCTCTACAAATACGGCTCCTTTAGAATATACAGCCGGGCCATAGGCCGCATTCAGGTTATAATGATCAGCATGAGTAGTTAGCGGTTCTTCTTTACCGCTTTTGGCAAGGGAATAGTAACTGGCATAATTATCTGCTTGGGCAAATCCTTCTTTGTTCGTTAAATAAGCAAAGATTCTTTCTTCTGCATATTGTGTGAAGCCTTCATCCATCCAGGGATATAAGGATTCATTGGTGCCAAGCAAACCGTAATACCAGCTATGCATCCACTCATGAAGCGCTGCGCCCGGCCCTATGCACAACGTGGCCATCGGGTATTCCATACCACCGTCACCACCATGAATGAATGAAAATTGCTTATAGGGGTATTGTCCAAATGTTTTTTCAATAAATGGCAATGCTCTTTCTGCCATATCCAATACGTCCAGCCAGTCTTTCTCCGGCTCATTGGTTTTTTTATACAACAGGTGAATGGTGAGGCTGTCTCTTACCTGCCGGGTTACATGAATGAATTCGGGATCGGCAGCCCACATAAAATCATGCACATTAGGTGCAAGAAAACGCCAGGTCATTTTTTCGCCGGCAGGCTGCGACACCTTTGCATCTTTCGCTTCATAACCGTACCCAATTTGGTTGGGGTTTTGCAGATAACCCGTACCTCCCAGTATATATTTTTTATCGATGCTGATGCTGACATCAAAATCGCCCCATACACCATAAAACTCACGGCCCACATAGGGTGTCGGGTGCCAACCTTCATAATCGTATTCACATAATTTAGGATACCATTGGCTCATGGAGTAGCGAACTTTAGACCCGGGATTATCCCTGCCACTACGACGAATCTGCAGCGGCACCTGGGCCTCAAATTCCATATCAAATATCGATTTGGCTTTGGGTAAAATGGGCTTATCAAGCTTCACTTCCAGGATGGTTTCCATCATTTTAAAAGATTGCAGCCGGCCGTTCATCTTTAGGGAAAGTATCTTCTGGTAACCGATCTCATCTGGTTTTAAATTAGCGATCCTGTCCTTTACCCTCCCATCCCAGTCTGGTCGGCCGCCAGGGCCATTTACAGCGCCTTGCCTGCGGCTGCGGGTATCCATCATACTCCCGGGCTGAAAAGCGTTGAAATATAATTGGTAATAGACTTTAGTGAGTGTGTCGGGCGAATTGTTAGTGTATTCCAGTTTTTGTTTCCCGGTAAAGCGATTGGTTTGCACATTCATATCAATGTTCATAGTGTACTTTACCCGCTGCTGCCAGCGGTCGGGCTGTGCAGCAACAGTCAGAGATAATAAAATGGCAGCCAATCCTGAAAGCAAATTTTTATTCATGCAGTATTGTTTGAAGTGGTAAATTTCGCTAAATAGATGTTATGGCAAAAACAAAGTTGTATAATGGGTTTCCGTTCGTCCAATATCAATCGGAATCATTTTCCCCGGAAGAAATGCTCATCCGCAGTCAGGCTTATTATGAATGGATGGATAAACGAAGGACGGTTCGTGATTTTTCAGATACCCCTGTTCCAAAAGAGGTGATAGAGAATATCATCCGCACCGCCTCCACGGCTCCAAGTGGCGCACATAAACAACCCTGGACATTTTGTGTGGTCAGCGACCCGGTCATCAAACAACAGATAAGAACAGAAGCTGAAAAGGAAGAACAGGAAAGTTACAATGGCCGAATGCCGGAAGAGTGGCTGGCAGATCTTCTTCCATTACAAACTGATTGGCACAAAGAGTTCCTGGAGATTGCTCCGTATTTAATTATTGTTTTTAAAAAAAAATATGAAATAAAAAAAGATGACAGTAAGGGTAATATG
>CALSAT010000245.1:0-6102 GCA_943372905.1 Bacteroides fragilis
TACTCTTCAGCCCGTTGTGGCCAGCATCGCTGCCACCGGGCCGCACCCGCAGTTTGTTCAGCGGAAGGGCGATATCGTCCACTATTACCAATATCCTGTCGGCGCTTATTTTTTCCTTATCCATCCAGTATTTTACGGCTTTCCCACTCAGGTTCATGTAAGTAGTGGGGCAAATGCACACAAAGGCTTTCCCTTTCCACTTTACCTCGGCCACATACGCCAGCCTGCCGGTAGTAAAACTGCCGCCATGCTTTTGAACAAATGCATTCACCACATCAAACCCTATATTATGCCGGGTGTGTGCATATTCATCGCCAATATTCCCCAATCCAACTACCAGGTATTTCATTACTCTAATTCTATACAATCAAATATCGGAAATAGTGCATAAAAAAACCCAGCCCGGAAAAAGGGATGGGTTTTAATATCGAAAGCAAAGAGATTATTTCTTTGCGGCAGGTTTTGCAGCAGGCGCAGCAGCGGCAGCAGGTGCGGCAGCTTTTGCAGCAGGCGCAGCGGTTGCTTCTTCCTGTTTTAATTGTCTTGTCAATACCACAGAAGCGATAGGAATACGGGGAGAGTTCAGAAACTCATAATTGTCCACCTTTACATCTTCAACGCGGATATTACCGTTCAGTTCCAGGTTGTCAATGTTTACTTCAATCTGCTCTTTCAGGTACTTAGGTAATGTTTTTACTTTCAGAGACTTCATTTTGGTAACCAGTTTACCACCATCCTTTACTCCTTTTGAAGCTCCTACTAACTTCAGCGGAATATCTGCGATCACTTTTTTGTCATCTACCAGTTCCAGCAAATCGATGTGGATGAGTTTATCATCTACTTTATCAAACTGCAGATCTTTCATGATCGTACGGTATGTTTTACCGTCTAATACTACTTCAGCTACCTGGAAACTTGGGGTGTACACTAATTTTTTGAAAGCCGCAGCAGGAGCAGCAAAATTGATCTCCTGTGAGCCGCCATAAATTACACCGGGCACCAGTCCCTGAGAGCGGAGTTGTCGGGTGGCGCCTTTGCCGAATCCGGTCCTCAGTTGTCCTTCGATTGTAATTGATTTCATTGTTATGTTGTTTAAATTTTTACAATTTCTGCTGTTGACATCCTTACCTGCCAACTATTTATCTCTTCGCTGCGAATGAATGAAGAGGCTTGTAATACTCTTATTTTCATATGCATTGCGGATAGCTACTGCAAAGAGTTCAGCCACACTCAGCACCTTTATTTTCTGGCTTTCTTTTCTCACCGGTATCGTATCGCACACGATCAACTCTTCGAGTACACTATTTTCAATATTCTCGTACGCTTTGCCGCTCAATACCGGGTGAGTGATCAATGCCCTCACACTCCTGGCTCCCTTTTCTTTTAAAAGACCTGCACTTTTTGCCAGTGTACCGCCGGTATCGCAGATATCGTCAATAATTACCACGTCCCGGTTCGTTACATCGCCTATCACCACCATACTGGCGATCTCGTTGGCCCGTTTCCGGTGTTTATCGCAGATCACCATTTCGGCATTGAAATAACTGGCTATTTCCCTGATGCGGTTTGTTGCTCCTACATCGGGGGCCGCAAAGGTAAGGTTTTCCAGTTTCAGATTTTCTATGTAGGGGATAAAAACTGCATGGCTGTCCAGGTGGTCTACGGGTATGTCAAAATAGCCCTGAATCTGGGGTGCATGAAGGTCCATAGTAATCACCCGGTCGGCTCCTGCGGCTACTAACATGTTGGCAACCAGCTTACTACCTATTGCCACCCGGGGCCGGTCTTTCCGGTCTTGCCGGGCATATCCATAATACGGGATCACAGCAATTACTTTATAAGCGGAGGCTCTCCGGGCTGCATCTATCATCAGCAGCAATTCCATCAGATTTTCAGCTGGTGAAAAAGTGCTTTGAACCAGGAAGACATAATCACCCCGTACACTTTCCAAGAATATAGGACTTATCTCCCCATCGCTGAAGCGCTGGATATTGACCTTTCCCAGTCTTGTACCATACCTTTTACAGATTTGTTCGGCTAATTGCTGAGAGCCTGTTCCGGCGAATATTTTAGCAGTTTGCATGGCTGAAAATGTGCGGCGAAGATACTACTTCACCTATGGGATTAGCAAAAAAAACTGCTCCCGCCTTTTCAGAAACTGCCGTCCCGTACTATAGCCTGGTTTATCGCATCACTACAGCGGTAGCCGGTACTTTTTCCAGCCGGTTATTCTCTCTTACCGGCTCCATATTTTTTACCTGGCGGGAGCTGGCATTACAACTGTAAAACAGGGAGGAACAAATAAATATAGACAGCACTAATGCTACTGCATAAACCACTGCAAAGAAAAGAATGGGGTGCAGTGAACCCACCGGAGCGAAGGATTTGGTTTTCATACATACCAGATTTTAGTGTTTTCAATAGGTTGGGATATCGTATCTGGCGGCTTGTTATTATTTACACCTGCTTAGGTGTTAATGATATAAAAATATTGGCTATAATTGTTCTATGCAAGAGCATAAGTACTCTATTAAACAATGGGCAAAAGACGACCGTCCCCGTGAAAAATTACTTGCCAACGGACCTGAGATCCTGAGCAATTCAGAATTGCTGGCCATCCTTATTCACAACGGAAATAAAGAAAAAAGCGCTGTGGGGCTAGCCCAGGAGGTATTAAAACTAGGCAAGGATAACCTGGTGGAACTGGGTAAATTATCCATAAATGACCTGAAGAAAGTAAAAGGTATCGGCGAAGCCAAAGCTATTAGCATACTTGCGGCACTCGAGCTTGGGAGAAGGCGTCACTCCTCCCTTTCGCTGGACAAGTCATCTATCAGAAGCAGCAAGGATATTGCCACTTACCTCCAGACTAAATTAAAAGACTACCGGCATGAAGTATTTGCGGTTCTTTTTCTTAACCAGGCCAATAAGGTCAATCATTTTGAGATAATAAGTGAAGGTGGCATTACCAGCACCGTGGCCGACCCCCGGATCATCCTCCGTAAGGCGCTGGAAGAAGATGCCGTTAATATCATTCTCTGTCATAACCACCCGTCGGGCAGTCTGAAACCGAGCCGTTCCGATGAACACTTAACAACCAAAATAAAAGAGGCTGCCAGGCTACTTGATATTGCCGTAATGGACCATATAATTGTAAGCGAAAAAGGCTACTACAGCTTCGCAGATGAAGGAATATTATAGTTGAAAACTGATAGCTGATAGATAAAAATGATCTAAACTCTAAGGCTGCTGGTATTAACAGTTATTCTCATTTATCAGAAAAAATCAGAAAAGCACTAAGTTCTATAATTTGACACAGATATTTTCGTTCATCTATTACTTAAAACTTATGCTTGTGCCGTTGGTCCACCGAAATTCAGGGGGAGTTGTATCTCTTCCAGATCCTTGATAGGCCCGTTAAGGGATTCGTATTTATGGATATTCTCCATCATGGCCTTCATAAACCGCTTGGCATGCTGTGGGGTAAGGATGATCCTGGATTTGACTTTGCTTTTGGGTGTACCGGGCATGACATTTACGAAATCAATCACAAACTCTGCATGTGAATGGGTGATGATCGCCAGGTTAGCATAAGTCCCTTCGGCCACTTCTTCTGATATTTCAATATTGAGCTGATTAGGCTGATTTTCCAGTTGATCCATGCTTTTATTTTTGTAAAAATAGGACTTGTGTCTTTATCAAAGAAAAAGGCTGTCTTACTGACAGCCTTTTTCTGCAAAACAAGAGAATTACCTTGGTCGTACATATTTCGCTTTTATGGAAAAAAGACGTGAAGCCGGCCCAGCCCCATAGGTAAATTCGAAATAAAGTGTTTTTGTAGCTACATCATACCGTTGAACAGCGCCAACAATATCCGTTCTTACAACAGGTGCTGTCATAAAAATTCCTGCAGTACTCGTTATGGATGTAACCACATCCGTGGCGGGATCAACAGTGATATTGGGCTCATAGCCTGCCGGAAGAGCGGAAGAGGCTCCATTAGCCCATAATACACTCCCTTTCCATTGACCTGAATTTGGTCCTGATGTTTCAATACTCCTTTCATAAGGCCCAAAATCGCCAGATAAGACCGGATCTCCAGCCCTTAATGCAGAGCCTGTAATTTCATAAACACCATCCAGGCGATTCTTTACACTAAAAATCACCAGTATTTTTCTCATGTTTTGTGCCACCTGGTACCCGTTTGTGGCGGATGAAATAGTAAATCCGATACCATACGGCAGATTTGGATCTAAACTAGTGGTGTTAAAAACTGTAAGTGGCAACTTTACAAACTTTTGTCCGGCTGTAATAGTAGCTGTAAGCGGGACAGAATACAAGTCTGTGGGTAAAACCTGCACATTGGCCCCCGGATTATTGTCATTATAATTTTTTACATCTCCTTCACTGGCAGTACCCGAAGTATTGCTAAGTGTCACAGAAATATTTGCCTCTGCCAACCCCGATGTTTCCAGAGAAACAGCCAGCAGATCATTGACTAACTGCGGAGAGGCGGTAACATTGAGACCAAAACTAAGTGGGCTTGATCCTGCATTAGGGAAAGAAACAGCTTTTCTGTCTGCCACGTTAATACCATACTGCCCATTTTCAAATCCTTTGTCCTTCAGGCAGCCTGTACCAAGTATAAGGAGAAGGGCTGCAAGAACAGTTAAAAGCGATACTTTTTTCATACTCATATATTTATTTAGGGTTTACGAATGAATTCATGTTCTATAATTAAATTGATCAAAACAAATAGTTTGATCATTGCTTTTACAGCAACATTCATTCATGCTCAGGGAGAGTGTCACAGACCGGTTAAAATTTCTGTGCTTGTTTAATGTGCCATCATATGAAGCGGCGCATTAAATCAATAATAAAAAGCAACCTTTGAAGGTTAACTTTTCTTGATCCAAACTTATAAATTGGGGAAGTGTATGAGACTGCGAATATAGAGATATGCTATCAATCCACAATGGGTTTAATAGAAAATACTTATAGTTCTTATCAAAACATGAAAGGAAAATTACTGTACGGTACTGCTGCCAGTTTCCGCATTCCAGCAGGTACGCATTTTAAATGCTTAGCGGCAATAGTGTCGGTGATAATAAAAAAAGAGACCGTCTTGGAAGACGGTCTCTTTTCTATTAAGTAAACATGAAAATTTATCTTGGTCCTAAATAAGCCATATCATCAAAGAAGGCTCTCAATGGATTACCATTGTAGTTCCAGTCAACAGTAATCTGGCGTGTAGCAGGATTAAACTTGCTCAAACGGCTTCCAGCACCTGTGAACATGGTGATGGGCGGGCCAGCTGGATCTGTACCAACTACGCTGGCAACCAGATCAGTAGCAGGATCAAAGTTGATCTGGGGAGCTACAGTAGCGCCATACCAACTCATGCTTGTTGGACTAAGGCCGATAGGATGTCCAACTGAAGCAACTGTAGGCCAAAAGAAAATTACTGAGCTTGGGCCTGTTGTTTCCAGGTGCATTTCTGTATCATAAGGGAAAGTGTAAGGCACCCTGTTATGATATCCAGTCAGTCTGTAACGGCCATCGTATTTGTTCTTTACACTGAAGATCACCAACATCTTCTTCATATTCTGAGCTACCTGGTAGCCGTCAGAAGCTGAGTTAATAGTAATGGCAATACCATATGAAAGATTGGGATTCAAAGTAGTGGTATTAGTTACAGTAAATGGCAGTCCAACAAATTTCTGACCAGCAGAAATAGTTGCGGTAAAAGGAATTGACCACAAAGAAGCAGGAAGAATCTGAACGTTGGTACCATTAGCATCATTGTATGCAAAAATGTCCCCTGCGGTAGCAGTACCTGTAGTGTTTGTCATAGTAACAGTGATGTCTTTTTCAGCAACACCAGATGTTTCCAGCGTTACACCAAGTAATCCGTTTACTACCTGAGCAGAAGCAGATACATCAAGACCATAACCAAGCGGGCTTTTGTTAGCATTAGGGAAAGCCACTGCTTTGATGTCCGATACATTAAGACCGTACTGGCCGTTTTCAAATCCTTTGTCTTTAAGACAACCTGTGCCTAATACCAGCAACAGCGCTGAAAGAGTGGATAATACCGATATT
>CALSAT010000246.1:0-6081 GCA_943372905.1 Bacteroides fragilis
GTTTTTTTCAACAATTAGAAAAGGAAACGCAGGAGTTTGTGATCGACAACAAAAAAGATGAAATAATTACCGGCAAGGATGGTACCGTACTGCTGGTACCGGCAAACAGCTTTGCTGCTGATGGTAAAGTAACCATCCTGTTGCAGGAGTATTACAGCTATGAAGATATCATTACCAATAAGTTAAGCACCAGCTCCAACGGAAAACAATTGGTAACAGGTGGTATGATACACCTTTCAGCTATGAAGGATGGTAAAGAAGCACAGCTCCGTTCAGCAGGAAATATAAGATGGTTTGTACCAGACACCAGTGCTGCAATGAAAACCATGCAGGTGTTTGAAGGAAAAGTGACCGACAACAGACAGTCCCTTTTTGGAGTGGCAGAACTTAACGACGGGTTTGGTACAGGCGGTACGCTGAATGTATTTAGCGAAATGGAGAATATAAACTGGATGCCACAGCAACGGTTTTTTGAGAACAACTACCTGACCACTATGGTAAAAGTGCTGGACATGCGCAACCAACCCTACAAATCGCACTACACTAAAAAAGGAGAAGTGGGGAAATTTCATATTGCGTCCGATTCCAGGATCAGTAAAGAAGACATGGAGGATTCGCTGAAAAAGAAATTTGGATATTACAAAGTGAAAATAAAGTATGCAAAAAAGGACCGGCTGGCAAGGCCCTGGGGATTCTTTAGCTTTTTAAAAAGAACCTACCGCTGGAAATCATCGGAATCGCTGGGTGATTCCGCCTGGATAGATCCGATGACTGCAAGGAAATACCGGCTACAGGCTACTGACACAGTCGTAACAAGCGGGAGTTCTTATTGGATAAATGCGAATGGTGGTGTGAGGCCGAAAGCTATCACCAGAACCAGTGACCGTAACGAGCAGTTTGATGTCTTTGCCACATCATTAGGTGCCGGAAGACTGATGAATGACACTACTGCAAATGGCACCCCTGTGGGAGGTGTTGGTTTTTCGACCGCACTGGCCAGCCGCTTTAGTGTGGATGTGAATACTTTGGGATGGATCAACTGCGACCGTTTTTATAATGACGGTCGTCCGAAAGTTCCTTTATATGTGGACCTGAAAGATACTGCGGCCAATTATTATACGCTACTGGTCTTTGATAAAATAAAATCGATGATGATCGGATCGGTAGCAGGAAACCGGGTTCTGTTTCAAAATATACCGGAAGGTGAAACGGCGAGAGTGATCAGTGTGGGTATTAGAAACGGCAAGCCAGTAGCAGCGATGGAGAATGTAAAAATCAGCCGCACCACCCTCACCGGGTTGAAGTTTGAAGAAACCACTCCAGCTGCATTTAAAGAACAGGCGGCCGCAATGGATAATTGATAGCATTCCTCATATTCTAAAGGGCCCCGGGTTTAAACCACATAGCAGGATAGTGACATAGATAAAACATAGGGTTAACTATGTGTGTATTTCTATGTAGCTATCAGCCTATGTGGTTCAAACCCATTTCAAAGAGATATACTCCTTTTAAAGCCCGTTTGGGCATTGCCTGCCATTCCGGTATTTTTGCAGACTTCCTGCATTGCCTTTTGCTGGTACTTCAGCGAGCTCAGTAGAATTACTGGAGTACAAGTGTCTGCTGGTTAGCGGAAGGGACGATGATAGTAGTACTAAAGCCCGGTAACAAATGAATCAACCCAAACGATATTTAATTACTTCTGCGCTGCCTTATGCCAATGGATTAAAACATGTGGGACACCTGGCAGGCGCTTATATTCCTGCTGATATCTATGTTCGCTACCTGCGGGCACAAAAAAGAGATGTGGTATTTGTATGCGGCAGTGATGAACATGGTACGGCCATTCCCATACAAGCTAAAAAAGAAGGCACCACGCCGCAGGCCATCATTGATAAATATCATGAGGCAATGAAACAGGACTTTGAAGACCTGGACATCTCCTTCGATATCTATCACCGTACCAGTTCCCCGCTGCATCATGAAACGGCTAGTGAGTTCTTTACCAAACTGAATGATGCGGGCGAACTGGAAACCAAAGAAACAGAACAATATTTTGATGAAGAAGCCAATAGCTTCCTGGCGGACCGCTATATTAAAGGCACTTGTCCCAATTGTGGCAGCGACAGGGCCTTTGGCGATCAATGTGAAACCTGTGGCAGAACATTGAGTCCTGATGAGTTGATAAACCCCGTAAGCACCTTAAGCGGCAAAGTGCCTGTTAAGAAAAAAACAACTCACTGGTACCTGCCGTTGGGAAAACACGAACAGTTTTTAAGAGACTGGATACTGGAACAGCATAAAGATGACTGGCGGGCTACCGTAACCGGCCAGTGCAAGGCCTGGATTGATGGCGGTTTACAATCAAGGGCCGTAACAAGAGACCTCGATTGGGGTGTGAAGGTGCCGGTACAGGGGGCAGATGGAAAGGTTCTTTACGTTTGGTTCGATGCCCCTATCGGTTATATCAGCGCTACTAAACAATGGGCGACTGATAATGGTAAAGACTGGAAACCTTATTGGGAAGATAAAGACACCAAGCTGGTACATTTTGTTGGCAAGGATAATATTGTGTTCCACTGTATCATCTTCCCCATCATGCTGAAGCTGCATGGTAATATTTTACCGGAGAATGTACCGGCCAATGAATTCCTGAACCTGGAAGGCGATAAGATGAGCACCAGCCGCAACTGGAAGCTGGACATGAGGGATTATATCAACGACTTTGTAAAAAAACCCGCAGGGCCTAATGGCGAAAATGGTGGCGGGCAAATGGTGGATGCACTCCGCTATTATCTCACCGCCATTGCACCGGAAACAAAAGACAGCGAGTTCACCTGGAAAGGATTTCAAACAGCCTACCGAAGTGAGCTGACGGATATCTTCGGAAACTTTGTGAACCGCACGTTTGTATTAATGCACAAACTCTGCGGCGGCAAAGTGCCGAAGCTGCATATGGATATACTGGATGACAATGATAAGCTGCTGATAGCAGATATCGAAGGCACCAAAGCCGAAGTACAATCTGAATTGGAACATTATCGTTTCAGGGATGCCTTGTTCCAGGTAATTGATCTTGCCCGCAAAGGCAATCAGTATATGCAGAAGAAAGAGCCATGGATAAAAGCAAAGCTGACCACCGGTAATGGTCCGGAATCTGTTGAGGCTCAAAAGTCAATTGACAACTGTCTCCATCTTTGCCTGCAATTAACAGCCAATCTGGCGGTGCTTATTAATCCGTTCTTACCCTCTACAGCCCGTAAGATGCTGTACATGATGAAAGTGGTGGATAAAATGCTGGATTGGGAAAATGCCGGCAGGATAAACCTGCTGAGTGTTGGCTATAGTTTGCGGGAACCTCAGTTGCTTTTCAGAAAAATAGAAGAAGAAGAAATAACAACACAAATAGAAAAACTAAAAAGCGGATTAGTGAAAGAGACAGCCAGTAACAAGGAAGCGGTAGCCGGCGGCCAGCCGGCGGGAGGCGGAGTTCAACTAAATCAATTAACTACTGAACCAGTTAACAAACCCCAGATTCAATATGATGATTTTGCCAAACTGGAACTGAAGGCTGGCACAGTTACTGCCTGTATGAAAGTACCTAAAGCAGATAAGCTGTTGCAACTGGAAGTGGACCTGGGAACAGAAAAAAGAACGATCGTTTCCGGAATAGCACAGCATTATTCGCCGGAAGAAATGCTGGGCAAACAAGTAATAGTGGTAACAAACCTGGCTGCCCGCAAAATGAAGGGCATAGAAAGCCAGGGCATGATATTGACAGCGGAAGACAGCAATGGCAAATTGCAACTGCTGAAACCCGAGAACCCTGTTTCACCGGGTTCAAATGTTAGCTAACCGGTAAATTCCTGGTGAAACGCCGCTTTGTGTACAACAGAGCGGCGTTTTCGCTTTATAACAGGCTTATTTTCAGTAAATTCGTATTCAAATCTTTTCCTTCCTTGACATCAAAACGCCTTGGTAAAAAAATACTGAAAATAACCGGCATTACTCTTGGCGTAGCCATTGCGCTGTTCATTGCCTTTCATTTCTGGTTCATCCGCCATGCCAAAGAACTGATGGAGGATACGGTACACAAAAAATCAAATGGCAGGATTAAACTGAAGATCGAAAAACTGCACTACAATTATTTTACCCGCAGAATGGTGCTGGACAATTCAGCCTTTTATACCACCGATACCCTTACTGCCGCTTCATCCTATCGCTTTGACATTCCCGAACTGCGTCTGAATTTAAAAGGGCTCCTTCCGCTGGTACTGCATAAAGAGTTGCTGATCGATTCATTATTCCTTCTATCCCCTTCAATACAGGTCACCACCCTTCGCCTGTCCAAAGACACATTGAAAAAAAAGAAGGAAGACATTTCCATTCCCTATGAAATGGGAAAGGTCTATAAGTCGATCCAGGACGCCTTAAAAGTGCTGAAAGTAAACCGCTTCCAGATAGCAGATGGAAAATTTACCCTGATTAATAAAGTACAGCCGGGTCAGTTGCCACTGACCGTCAGCGATATTCATTTCCAGATAGACAACCTGCAGGTGGACCCTGGCCAAATGCCTGCTGATGAAAAACTACTGTTCAGCGATAATGTAACACTCAGAAGCAGCAATCAGAATATCCTCTTTCCGGATGGCCGCCACCGGCTTGCCTTTAGCCGCTTCCGAATCAACCTGCAGCGAAAGCTTGTGGAGTTTGATAGTTGTACGATAGAAGCGACCAAAAAAGACAGCACCGGGTCTTCCTTCAAGGTATTCTTTGATGCGTTACTATTAACCAATATTGATTTCGATACATTATACCGAACTGAAGTGATCAAAGCTGACTCCGTGTATTGTGTAAATCCCACCTTTATCCTGGATGTGGACCTGAGTAAAAATAAAAATGTAAAAAAGAATCCGCCCAAACTGGAGCGCATCATTGAACAACTGACCGGTGACCTTCAATTGGGGTATGTGGTGGTGGAAAATGCCAACTTCAACATTAAGACCACCAAAGACGGGAAGCCGAGTTCGTTCACTTTCAGCAAGAATAATTTTGAGATGCAGGGCTTAAGTGTGGACCAGCAGGCAGCCAAACCGGTAACTGTAAAACGGTTTGCCATGGCCATCCGTAATTATGAGAACTTTATTAAGGACAGCTCTTATAGTGTAAAATTTGACAGTGTAATCTTTAAGGATGACCGTATTATACTAAGTAATTTTTTATTCAACAAGCTGAATAATGGAAAGATCATTAATACATTCAGTGTGCCCCGTTTCAGCCTCGAAGGGTTGTCATGGGACTACCTGGTTTTTGAAAAAAGATTAAAGGCCCGTCAAGCCTTCATGTACCAACCGCATATCAGCTTCACTGCATCCGGTCGCCAAAAGAAAAAACAAGCTGAACAAAACCTGTTTCAATCATTAGGTGCTGTGAACGAGTATATGGACCTGGAACAACTGGACATTGCAGACGGCAACATAGACCTGAAACTGAAAGACAATCTGCGGGTGCAATTGAACAATGCAACGTTATCTGTAAAAAGCCATTCACTGCTTACCTCCACCAAACTATCCGGTATAAAAAATTCTCTCACCAGCCTGAATGTTGATGATGGTAAGATACAGGCGGGCAACCTGCTGATAACCATGGAAGATATCCGCTACGCAGGCGAACAGGGGAAGTTTGCGGCGGGGCTGGTTACTGTTACTGATAAAGAAAAAAAGACCACCGCTACTCTGCGTGGTGTAGCTGTTGATAAGCTGCTCGTAGATGAAGTGAGAGGAAATGTAACAGGTACGGGTATTCAATGGAAGCAGGCGGACCTATCAATGAATATTGCAGCAGGCACGCAAAAAAGTAGCGGTGCGGTTGTTGATCTCAAAAATATACAAGGGCTTTCCACCCGCATCAGCGGGGTGGTGGGAGGAAAAACAATATCAACGACCTTAAAAAGCATATCCGCCGATGCGTTCAAACTAATGCCGGGTGAAAAACCGGTGCTTACAGGGTTGAAAGCAGAAGGGAATGAACTGACTGTCAACGACAACAACATGAACATCTCCGTAAACAGTTACTCTATTGCAG
>CALSAT010000247.1:0-6067 GCA_943372905.1 Bacteroides fragilis
TGATTGACAATTGGCGGGGAGTATTTTTTATAAAGTTCATCCAATTGTTCTTTTTTAACCCAGCTATGTCCAAATGCCACCCGTTCAGGGCCCGGCCATTTTTGTGCAGCGCCTTTGGTACCGCTGACAAGATGAATTCTTGAATACGGTCTTATTGTGGACACATCATGCTGTACCATGATCGTTTTCCCTTTGTTGGAACGGATAAGAGTGGTATTCATATTGCCGCGGTAAGGCTTATCAGCATATTCTGTAAAGAAGGTATCCTTTTCAGCCAGTGATTTTGCCATATTATTCATGGTAAAATCATTGGTGCTCATACTCACCAGGTGGTCAAATTTATCGCCGCGGTTGATGTTCATGCATTGGGCCACAGGACCAAGCCCATGTGTGGGGTACAGATTTCCGCTAGGGCCGATATTTTCCTTCAGCCGCCACATATCAGCGTAGGCATTTTTATTAAAAAGCCAGTCTTTGGTCAGGTCGTGTATATAAGCGCCTTCGGCATGTATTATTTCTCCCAGCAATCCCTGCCGGGCCATATTCAGTGTCAGCAGTTCGAAGAAATCATAACAGCAGTTCTCCAGCATCATGCAATGCTTTTTTGTTTTCTCTGATGTTTCCACCAGTTCCCAGCATTCATCAATGGTTTTGGCGGCTGGTACTTCTGTAGCAGCATGTTTTCCATTCTTCATGGCATATACGGCGATGGGTGTATGCAAATGCCAGGGGGTGGGAGTGTACACCAGGTCAATATCATTGCTTTCACAAAGTGCCTTCCATCCCTGTTCACCACTATACTCTTTTGCTTTGGGGCGCTGCATTTTTTCGAGTGTCTTTTGTGAGGCGGCAACCCGGTCAGGATACTTATCACAAAGCGCCACTATTTCCACTCCATCAATAAAACTCAACCGTTCCACTGCTTCCGAACCCCGCTGACCAAGACCAATAACACCGATACGAACCGTTTCGATCTTTTGCGCCGCATAGCCGCACATGTTAAAACGCTGGCCTTTGTTTTCCATGGCGGAAGAGTTACTGATCTCTTCATCCGTAGTACCAGTAACCTTGGCTAAAGCCGGAAGGCCAGTTGCCAGCACACCACTGCCAATGGCAAGATGGCGAAGAAAATTTCTGCGGTTAGAATTCATACTTGATTGTTTTATAACCGCAAGTTCTAGTAATTAACGGATAAAATTTACGCTGCATTAATATCAGGCAATCGATTGATAAAAGGAAAAGGGTGCTTTTGAAGGCACCCTTTTCAAACTTGTAGGTATATCAGTACTTATTTGTGGAGTCCTCGGCAGAAACATTATTTGGACAGCCATCGTTGATCCAGTCAGTTAATGCCTGTATCACATCACTTTGCAGGGGAGTGTTTGCATTATAAGGAGGATTGGGCTGCGGCATTGGTCCGATGACACCGCTATTAGGATCAAATGGGCTGCCGGCAGTACCAGACAAGGCTTTGATGATATTTGAATCTGCAGCATTTCCTTTGACAAGAATTTGATAAGGACCACCGGGAATGCCAGCGCCACCAGGCACAACACCCGTTGTAAACTCTTCGTAGGTGAGTGAATTCCAAAAAGCCATGTGAGGGGCTTGGCCTATTGGAAGCCCATTTGAAGATACCAGTGCATTTAGCAGGGCTTGAAGCTCTGCATAGTTGTTGATTTTTGTTGCCATTTTGTTAACGGTTTAAAAAGTTGACAGAAAATTGTATTTAATGTGGGATAGGAAATCCGGTTGGGTTTTGGTTGACGACCTTTCCGCCAGGATAGGGCGTCACTGGTTCGGGAGTAAAAGTGTTGCCGGTGGCTGCGATCACACTAAAGTCTCCTCCTGCAAATTGTCCCTGGGAACCATGACATCCCAAGCAGCCTCCCGCTGTGTATGCGATATATTTATTAGTGTTGGCATCCAGCACAAACACATGTGCAATATCAGGGTTGGGGACATTGCCATTCGGGCCACCGAGCCCGCCCTGGAAAAATTGCAATGCATTATTTGTTTCGGTAGCAAAATTTGACAGAAAGAATTGTTGCGGCGGAACAGGGCCTCCAGGATCATTTTGCACCAAAGCCTGAACACCTATTAGCTGGTAGTTTGCCCAAACTACATCTTCACCAAACATTGTCTTTAGTTGATTTTGAACAGAGCGATTATAACCAACCAGATTAAATGAGGCAGTAGAATCAGGTATAGGAAATTGCCTGATGGCAGTAATGATACCTGAATCCGGCAGTGGGCGTCCGGCGCTTTTAACAGATGTATCTGTAAGCGGATTTGTATTGGTGAACCGGAATCCGTTCTTTTCATTACTTATATGTTCAAAAGTGGCAAAGGTGAAAGTAGGAACATTAGGAGTTTTTTGAATAATATGTAATGACACCAGCAACAGGGTGTCATTGTTGGCGATCAATCCGGAAGCGCCGGAGGTATAATAGATGCCTATAGTCCAATGAAATTTATTAAGATCATCTGTTGTGGGATCGTAGTGCCTCCAGGTGGCTTTCATTTCGATAGAACCATTGGGCAATGAAAAAGCAGGCCCTGTTACTGGCTTATTGTTTATCAGGTTTATCGCCTGGGTCTTTGCCTTTCTCCGGGGAGCGGCATTGTTGTAGCCGTTCTTTTTTACATAATCATATATTACCGGGTTGCCTTTGGCTTCATACATAAGTGCAGCTTTGACACCTGCATCGGTGATCTGTTGTTTTTGAACAGCATCAGGCTGTGGCATGCTTGCCTGAAGGGCTGCGGCTTTTTCAGCCAATGGTGTATAATACATATAAGCAAGGGTGATCTCGCTGGCCTCGTCTAAATTATTAAACAAATTCAGGCTGGTGGATGGCGTTGCTTTAGTGATTGGGGCCTGGTATAAGTAATTAGGGATAGTGTCAGGATTGGGTAATACATTTCCACCGGTTGTATAACTCGGGTACAATTCATCACGGTGATAAAAAGTTTCCCAAACCACCACACCATTGGCACCAGTAGAACCAAGGCTATCAGTATCGGAAGGTTGTCCCCTGAAGTATTCAGAATTTCCCGGGGCAGGAGAGGGATTCTTTTTTACAGGCCAGTTAAGCGCTACAAATTCTTTCCAGGCAAACTCTGCTGCCTGCTGTGGATCTGCTGGGTTACTGATATCTGTTGGTACAGTGGAGCTAAACGCAATTGAACTGGGAGCTCCGCCAAGCTTTACCTCATCTTTTGCTCCGGAGCCTGAGTTTTTGCAGGAGAGATAAAAAACAATACCACTTAAAAGGGTAACCAGTACCCACGTTTTTTTGTTTTTGAACTTCAAATAGAAGTTGGTGATGCTTGCCATGACTTAGTTGGTTTTGGTTAAAGAAATAAATTGACCAGTACTATTAATGAATTTAACAGCACTTCATTTTTGCTACGTACTAATGCAGGCCAGAAGGATTAAATGGGGTAGTAAACTCAAATAAAACCAATACTTACCTGTATGAACAGGAAGGCTGTTTAGTTGAATTCAAGCTTATACAGATTAAATTTACAGGTGGTGATGTTCAGAAGGGAATAACTAATCTTATAGCTAATATAAGAAAATAAAACAGATAAAAAAATAATGTTTACTGTGCAAGAAAATCTAAACAAAAGCGACCTGGCATTTTATTCTTCTGAAAGAAGTCCCGGTCTTCTTTCTTTTGTTCTTTGCAGGGATTGTTCATGCCGCCATTCTTCTATTTTTTTATGATCACCGCTCATGAGGATGTCGGGTACTTTCCAGCCGCGGAAATCAACAGGCCTGGTATAAACAGGCGGTGCGAGCAGATCATCCTGGAATGAATCGGTCAGGGCAGATGTTTCATCATTCAGTACGCCTGGCAGCAAACGGCCGATCGCATCTACTAAAATTGCAGCGGGCAATTCTCCGCCGCTGAGTACATAGTCGCCAATGGAGATCTCTTTCGTTACAAAGTGCTGCCGTATCCGTTCATCAATACCTTTATAATGGCCGCAGATGAGCAGCAGGTTGTCTTTTAAGGATAAACTGTTGGCCATTTTCTGGTTGAAGTTCTCTCCGTCAGGTGTGAGGAAAATGATCTCATCATATTTTCTTTGCCGGGATAATTCTTCAATGGCTTTTGTGAGGGGTTCGCACATCATCACCATACCCGCGCCACCGCCATACTGGTAATCATCCACCATGCCATATTCATTTACCGCCCATTGGCGAAGCTGGTGTACTTGTACGGTCAGCAGACCTTTTTCCTGTGCCCTTTTCATAATACTATGCTGAAACGGACTTTCCAGTAACTCCGGGATAACGGTGAGGATATCAATGTGCATGGGGCAAAGATAACAGAAGTGCTTAGTTACAGGACACCTCCACCGTACTCCTGCCTTCGTTTATTTCTTTGTCACGGGCTATTACCTGTATCCTGTAATTTACTCCTGACACTGCCGTAATAGATTGGCTGAAAGTAGCGCCCGGGCCAGCGGGGTACTGGTGCACATCCATCAGCAATGCACCGGTATTAGTATTACTTACATGAATATGGACTTCGGCGATGTACTCATTGTCTGTAATGGAACCGGCAATAGTAATCGCCTGGCCTGCATTAAAGACCTGGTTGGTAGCAGGCGTATTAAGGATAATGACCGGTAACTCCGTGTCTTTAGGAGAACCGCCATCTTTAGAGCAGGAAATAAAAGCGAGTATGATAAATACAGGCCAGGTTTTCATACACTCAAATGTAGTTAAAAAGGGAAGAGCAATAATCCTTTGTGGAAGCTGCTTCCAAAGAAGAAACCCCCGGAGAACCGGGGGTCGGCATTGAAACAAAAACCAACGATAGCTCATGAACTGAGCTACAAAGTGTCTTTTAGCACTCTTATTCAAAAGTAGGCTGCTGAGGCAGGGGGCCCGCTGATAGTTATCATACACGGGCTTGATATAAGTCAGTGTGATACGTACACCTGTTTGTTAATTGAAAACAGGATTCCTGCATGATTAAAATCAGGGTTTATGGCCGATCAACTTGGTATTTTGCCGATGAAAGCATTGATTATTATGATTGAAACTTATCCAACGGGCATTACTGAAAATTCATGTGCGGCCGATATTGTAAAACAGCACTATGCAACAGCGTCGGTTTTTAAAAAGTATGGTATTGAATACTGTTGCGGAGGCAAATGGCCGCTAAAACTGGTTTGCGATACCAGGGAAATAGATAAAGAAGATCTCATCCTGGAATTACAAAAGGCCAGCCGTTCTATTTCCATACCTGCCACCTTGCCATTTGAAAACTGGAAAATTGACTTTCTGACCGACTATATTATCAATGTACATCACCAGTACCTGCGGCAGTCATTACCGATCATCAGTGAGCAGCTGGGCCGCTTTGTGTCGGAACACCAGAACAAATACCCCCCGCTTACAGAACTGGAGGCGCAATTCAACTATCTGCATAAAACAATGACGCCGCACCTGCAGCAGGAAGAAGAGATCATCTTTCCCTACATCCGACAGATATCACATGCATATGAAAGCAGGGAAACCTATGCCAGCCTGCTGATACGCACCCTGCGCAAGCCGGTGGAAGAGATCATGCACCAAGAACATGATATACTGGAGAAAGTGCTGCGCAAATTCAGATCACTTACTAATAATTATACACCCCCGGAGGCTTCGTGCACCAGTCACCGATTGTCTTACTCCCTGTTGCGGGAACTGGACAACGACCTGGTACAGCATGTGTACCTGGAAAATGAGATACTCTTTCCGAGAGCCATTGCCATGGAAAAGGAACTGCTGGAAAGAAAATAAACAGGTTAGCACCGCCGTCAATACAACTGTACATGTAAAGTGAAGAGTGATCCGCTTTTATTTCTCTCTGTACACCTGTTCGTGTTTAGCTGATCCCTAATTTAGCCGCCAATCTTTTTTTATACTTAATTTGTTGCCGAAACTGCTTTTCTATGTTCAAATTAAACAGCCGCATAGTTACAGGATTGGCCTTCTCCGTTTTTGCGGCGGCCCTGGCGCTGGCTTTTCTTTTTAATAGCTATGAACTGGCTGTAAGCG
>CALSAT010000248.1:0-6040 GCA_943372905.1 Bacteroides fragilis
AACCTGCCACCCGATAATCTTCTTTTCCCAACTTCGAGAAAAAAAGAGAGGAAAGGGGCATTGGTAAAAACTGTTTTTTTGTTCAGGGTGATCATTTTTTCGATAGTACCCCAGATACGGTGCGGAACGGCTACATCGGTGGCCAGTGAACCGCCGGCTGCATTGAAGGCAAATTGCCAGGAGCTGTTGCGTTCCTTATTAAGGTGTTCGAAACCGATATTGCCGATACCAGCACCACTCTGAAAAGGCACACCGATCGCAAAGGCCTGGATATAGTTTCGTTGTGCTGCTGATCGGGAAGCCGTTAGCAGGCAAGCAATCAGCAGTATGATGAATGACCGGAATGTCATTTCATCAGCTTTTTTGCTTCAAAGTTCAATGCCTGTAAAACCATTTCGTGCAAAGCGCCACCGGGTTGTGACATCAGTACTTCCAGTATTTTCTTATTAAGGTCTGCTGCGGAAGCATCCAGGGGTAAAATAGAAGCGACCTGGTGTACCACCATGATGTTTTGTTCTTTCAGGTTGCGTACGGCGTCCCAGCTTACAGGTGATACATAGAGTTGCTGCGTACTGTTGTATTCAAATTCCTGTTTGATATTTTCAGTCAGGATCAGTTTCATCTCTGCTGCGGAAATGCCGGGTTGGTTCAGGCGACTGATGATATTAGGCAGGGCGATGCGTTCCGCCAGTAAAACCAGTCGCTCATAAGCTTGTAATTTAAGACTGGTGCCATCAAATTTTTCATCAGCAGCAACAGTAGCGGGAGCATTTTTACGAAAGATAGCATAGAGGGCAATGGCGATCGCTAAGGCGGAGAGAATAAGACTGAGTGTTTCTGTATTCATGAATAGTGGGGTTGTTAAGTGTGGCAAAAATAGGGAAAGGGGGGCTATCGCCAGTAGGTGATAGGCGTTAGTCGCAGTCAATAGCCTGCAGGCGATGCCTTTTACGGCGCAGTAACAAATTCCCGTCTTCGAAAAGCTTCTCCGGCGCTACCCGGAAAAGATTTTTTAGTTTTGTGAAATGGAAACAACGTCAACGATACCAGTAACCCTTACTGATGGGGCAATTGCTGAAATAAGAAGGCTGATGGCAGCCGATGGTTTTGATACCGCACAAAAATTACGGGTAGGAGTAAAAGGAGGCGGTTGTTCGGGCATGACCTATGTATTGGGGTTTGACCAGGTAAAAGAAAATGATCATCATTTCGAAATAGCAGGTATTCCCTGCATCATGGAAAAGGCACATGAGATTTACCTGTATGGCATGCTGGTGGACTGGCAGGATGGCCTGAATAACCGGGGGTTCACCTTCAAAAACCCTAATGCCAGCACTACCTGTGGTTGCGGAACAAGCTTTGCGGTATAGTTGGTGAGCGATACACACTCGCAGGTAGTTGGTGACTGTTGTTTACATTTTATCAACCGGGAATAAGTTCAAAAGAAAACATAGCTCAAATAAATAAAGCCTCCAAATGGAGGCTTTATTTATTATGATAGAAATTTCAAGTATTAACTCTTGGTCTTCGCAGGAGTACTGCTGGCTGATTTGCCCAATGGTCTTTTACCACCCAGGTCAACCAATATTGGTGCTGCAACAAAAATAGAAGAATAGGTACCAGTGATAACACCGATCAGCATTGCAAAGGCAAAGCCTCTTGTTACTTCACCACCTACCAGGAACAGGATAAGGATAGTAAGGAACACCGTCAGTGATGTCATGATGGTACGGCTGAGGGTTTCATTAATAGCCCTGTTGATAATCTCGCCTCTCGGTGCATTGGGCATCATCCGGCTGTCTTCCCGGATACGGTCGAATACGATCACCGTATCATTCATGGAGAAACCTATTACCGTTAATACGGCTGCAATAAAGTGTTGGTCGATCTCCAGCGGGAATGGCACGATGGCACGGGCAAAGGAGAATACGATCAATGTTACCAGTACGTCGTGCAGCAAGGC
The DNA here is from genome assembly GCA_943372905.1 of Bacteroides fragilis. GTDB lineage: Bacteria > Bacteroidota > Bacteroidia > Chitinophagales > Chitinophagaceae > JJ008. The sequence goes on from CALSAT010000248.1 coordinate 1,964, forward strand.
CACAATAGTTCCCAATGAATATCTCCAGTCGCGGAAACGGATAAAGATATAAATGAAGATGGCGATGAGAGCAAACAGCGTTGCTTTCAAAGCCCCTTTCTTCAGGTCGTCGGAGATAGTAGGCAATACTTTTTTGGAAGACTCTTCAGACTGTACTTCCTTGAATTTTTCGAAGGTATAGTTGGCAGGGAAATGACTTTTGATCCCCTCAAACAATTTTACCAGTACCAAAGAGTCAGCTTCCTTACGGGTATCTTTTATAAGGTAAGAGGTGGTGATATCGAGCCTTGAATCATCACCAATTGTTTTGATAATGGGGTTTTCGCCTTCAAAGGCATTCTTCAGGTCTTCCCTGGTTTTTTCCACGTCCACTTTTCTGTCAAACTGCACGGTGTAGCTGCGTCCTCCGTTGAATTCCACTCCATAGTCAAAGCCATTGAAGATAGAGGCGATACCCAATCCGAGTACGACGAAGGAAATGACATAGGCCACCTTGCGGTATTCAATGAATTTAAACTTGGCATGCCTGAATACTTTTTTGGAAACACCAGTGAAGTATTCCAGGTGTTTCTTTTTACTGGTAAACCATTCTGTTACCCAACGGCTCACCAGGATACCACAGAATAAAGAAAGCAGGATACCGATGATCTGGGTGGTCGCAAATCCTTTTACCGGGCCTAATCCAAAATAGAACAGGATCACGGCGGTAAGCAGGATAGTAACGTGACCATCGAGTACAGGCGGTAAGGAACGTTTATACCCCTCATTAATGGCCGGGATATACCCCTTGCCTCGGTTCAGTTCTTCCTTGATACGTTCATAAATGATCACATTCGTATCCACTGCCATACCAATGGTAAGTACCAGACCGGCAATACCAGGGGCGGTTAAGGTGGCGCCAAGGCCAGCGAGGATACCTACGGTAAAAAGAAGGTTCAGTATGAGGGCTATATTAGCTACCCAGCCACTGGTATTATAATATACCAGCATCAGCAGGAAGATAACAATGAATGAAATAGCAAACGACATAGCGCCGGCATTCAGGGCTTTTTGTCCCAGGGTAGGGCCAACCTGCTGCTCTGCAACGATCTTGGCAGGGGCAGGAAGTTTACCGATTTCGAGTAAGCGGGCAAGGTCTTGTGCCTCTGTAACGGAAAAGCTCCCGCTGATCTGAGAGGTGCCGGTAAGCTCTCCCTGTGCGATTGGTGCTGAATAAACAATGTCATCCAGCACAATAGCAATAGGTATTTGTTCTTCAAAGCTCTTCTTGGTGATCTTCGCCCACTCTCTTTGTCCGGCACTGTTCATACTCATGGATACGATCGGCTGGTTGCCTTTTGACTGATCGTAATCCTGGTAAGCATTAGTGATCACATCGCCTTCAATCGGGGCTTTCTCTCTGTTGTAAGTTCTCAATGCGTATAAAGGCAGACGGCTTTTGTCGTCCCCTTTTTTCTCTGCCTCGCCATAGACAAAACGGGCATCCGGAGGAAACAGCGGCTGGAATTCAGTCAGGTATTTGCGGAACTGCAAAGTATCTCTTACATCCACGGTACCGATGTAGTCAAAACGGGACCCGTTTGTAAAACGGAGGAATTTTTCCAGGGTGATCTTTGCTTCGCCGGTATTAGTACCGGTTGGCTGGCCTTTACCGGTATCTTCATCTAATATCAGTTCACCGGGACGGGCGGAATCTTTTTTAGGGGTTACGGCGGTATCTTTAGTTATGGCAGTATCTTTTCTTACGGTTGTATCTTTTACGCCACCATATTTTGCATTGAAAGTTTGCTGCACTCTTCCCCAGGCGTTTCCATAGGCCGTATAAGAAGGGGCATTATTAGCTATCACAGCCACAGGGTATACTTCCCAGAACTGAAGATTGGCGGTGCTTTGCAGCATCTTTCTTACTCTTTCCTTGTCTTTGATACCAGGCAGCTCTACCGTGATGATCCCTTTATCGCTGTTGGGGTTGATGCTTGGCTGGGCCACACCAAACTGGTCGATACGGGTGCTTAATACTTTGAAGGTATTGTCAAAAGCAGTTTTTGCTTTTTTGCGGAGGTAGTCGGTTACTTTGCCATCACTGCTTTTCAGATCTATCTCTCCATTGCTGGCAGCAGCAAAGAGCCGTGATAGTTTACCATCTCCTTCTATTGTTTTGAATTCTCCTGCAAACAGCGTAATGAAATCAGCATCACTGTTGGCCTTACGGCTATCAGCATTTTTGATGGCTGTCAGGAAGTTCGGGTCAGGAGAATTATTGGCCAGCGATTTTAACAGGCCGGTCATTTCCACTTCCAGTGTTACGTTCATACCACCCTGCAGGTCAAGACCCAGATTCAGCTCTTCTTCTTTTGCTTTTTTGTAGCTCATGGCACCGTTGATACCATAAGTGATAGTGGTGTTTTCAGAAGCTTTGACCAGGCTGTCCGCATACCGCTGCGTGATCTTATCCAGTTGTTCCTGGTACACAGCCTGGGAATCTTTATTTCCCGGGAATTTTTTTGAGGCAGCGTCGTAATTCTTGGCGACATAAGCTTTTGCCTTTGATGTCATCTTTTTCTCATGGCTTTTTACAAGCAGTGTAAAAGACAGTTGGTAGAGAGAATAGATTATCAGGAGGACGGTGAAAAAGCGAACCAAACCTTTCAGTTGCATACAATGATTGATTTACAATTTTTAACCTCTGCTGCCGTATTATACACGACAGGGCGGTCTTAGACGTTTTTTAAAGGACGGCAAAGATAGGGTTTTACACCGTAAAAGGAAACTGGATTTCAGGGCCGGTTTTACCGCTTTAGGAGCCAGTTTTCAGGTGGATTTCAGTGTGTTAATGATAAAATAACCCAGCCCGCTGAAAAGCAGAAAAGCAAGCAGCGGGGCCAGTAATACCCGGAGGTTAAAAGGCGGGGTGGGCCTGCTGAAAGAAGCAGAGTGGATGGCGAGCCGGTAAGGGAGAGGGTCTGTATTCAGCATTTCGGCCATGGCCTGGCATTCTGCTGCGGTGAAGTTGCCGCTGATCATAGCATTCCCCCCGGTGATTTCTGATTCCACCTGTGGGGCGGAAATTACCACATTGTCAAAGATGATAGCAATGGAGCGGCCGGTGTTTTTTCTCGTTAAAAAGGCCCATTTACTGGCACCTGCTTTTGTAAAGTTCAGCATTATTGCCGGTCGTCCAAATTGGTCAAACTCCCAACTGGCATTTCTCAGCTCTTCATTTTCGAGTGGCGCATTATCAGCCGGTCCGGTTGTTTTAATGGCATACAGCAAAAGATCATCTTTGTGTTTGTTCTGCGGGTAGATTTCTTTTCCAAAATAGTATTCCAGGTAAGGAGGTGTGAGGGCTGTTACGGCTGGTTCCATCAGCAACTGGCGTACAGCGGCGGTGTCTTCAGATCTTACTTTGCCAAGTACAGTGCTTTCGGAGCCGTTTTGACTGTAAGAAAAATCGATAAGGCTGTTGGGGTTGTTGTCAGATATCTTGCTTTTTGCTTCGTGATAATCAAGGCTGTCAAGTAAGGAACTGACTTCTTTTGACAGGTTGCCAGGTGCCGGTGTCTTTTCTGCTTCCGGCAGGGGCTGTGTTTTTCTTTTACCAGCTTCTATTTCAAGTGCTTTGGTAAATGGTTCCACCAGGTCCCCCAGAATGTACGTTTCCCTGAACTGTATCCGTGCCCTGGCGGTAAGTATTTCTTTAATAAAAGCAGTATCCTGCATTCCTTTTACTATTACCCGGAGAGCATTATCTGTTTCAATGTTTATTTGATGCACATAGTTTCCGGTGGCAAGTCTCTTCTCCAGTATTTTTTTAACGTCTTTAATGGTCATTTGGGTTCCTGTCTTCGTTGCCTGAACGGAGAACGTGCCATTATACAGGGCTTTTGTCTTTTGCCTGTTTGATGCCCGCATGCCAAAAAAAGTGATGATGGCTGCCACCAAACCGATACCTGCTGCTTTTAATCCAATATTCATCCGGACAATATTAAATATTCTTATTAATTTAAAAGTATGAACCTCCCGGCTTATCATAAAATTTCTTTCTTCCTCTTAGCATTAAGCATTAGTATGATAAAA
>CALSAT010000249.1:0-6033 GCA_943372905.1 Bacteroides fragilis
CGTTTCGCAGTAGCGCACCGGGCAGCAAATGCGACTCGCATAATATCTGGAACCCGTTACAAACCCCAAATACCTTTCCCCCGGCGTTGGCAAATTCGATCACACTCTGCATCATCGGGCTGAAACGGGCTATGGCGCCACAGCGCAGATAATCGCCATAAGAAAAGCCACCTGGTAAAATGATGCAATCATCCGTATCGAACCGGCTTAGGTCCTTGTCCTTGTGCCAGAGCATACTTACCTCCTGCCCCAGGTCGTGGCTGAGGGCATCATACATATCTCTGTCGCAATTAGAACCGGGAAAAACTACAACGCCAAACTTCATGTGAAGGGGTTTTTGGGTGATGAAGGGCAAAGATAAATCAATAACCAAAAGATAAAAACTATAAGATAATAATTCATTCTATGTAGAAACTTGCTCAAAAAAGCAAAAAGTCTGAAACTGGAAGAACTTATCACTTTTATCTTTTCACTTCTAATCTGTTCTCACCATCCCGGCCCGGCATACTGGTACCCCAGTATAAAAGCTACCGTGGCCCAAAACAAGATGAGAGGCAGTATCCGCAAGGTGGAATAAAAATAAGTGCAGGCGTGAAAAGCGGCAAATGGTATGGCAGCCATTATCCAATTCTCAAAACCGGAAGTATTATTTACGAATGGTATAAATACAGCGCCAAGCAGGTACAGCAACAGCAGGCTCCAGCCTTTCCTTACCTGGATCAGCATTTTCCGGAGGCTGTCCTGTACATAATAACCGCCCATAAGAAAAGGAGCCGCCAGTAAAAAAGCACTCCCGGCCAGCCACAATGACTGCTTTACCACCGGCAGGCTTACAGAAAAATAAGGCAGCAGATTTTGCCAGCTCCATTTATCATCAATAAACAGATAGACCGCATAAAAATAAAAAGGGGTGATAACCCCTGCCAGGCAAAGTACCCATTCATTGAGCCTGAAAGGCCGCATGACGGCCAGGGCCAGCAATATCCAGATAGTAAAGGTGAGGGATGGAAAGAAAATAAAGGAAGCCACCCCAAGCGCCAGCCCTATATTGAAAATGGCCCCTTTTGCATTAGGCTGATTATATGTTCCGAACAGGGCAGATAATACAAACAGCAGGATAGTGTTGACCAGTAGCGGAGCAGAAAAATAATTCCATTCCGGTAATAACGAAGTGATCAGCATATAGGCCATCCCCGGAAAATAGGTTGGCTTACTCATCATCCGCTGATTGTTGATGAAGCGGGTAAGCATTACGGCCTGCAGGAACAACAGAGTAAATGCCAGCAGCGGATAAAATATGGGATTGGCCGCAGCAGCAGAAGCAAAAAAATCCAGTATTGCTTTATAGAGAAACCCATCTTCCGGCTTGCCTGCCACCTGGTGGGGATGCCGGAACATGGGCAGCTTGATAAGTACACCAAAGACCAGCAATACTAATATGTTTGCCGGGTTTTTCTGTTTAAAGATACCTGTCACGGATAAAGGACCTTGTTTAAAGCTTAGTTATAATCGATTTTGGCAAAGCAAAGATAGTTACGATACAAACAAGGAATGATCATTTGTCTGGCACTTACCTGTTTTCCATACTTGGGTAAGAACTCATATCCTTTATCGAGGTTTTTCAGCGTGGGATTACGGTTCATTTGCCCATCCGGTGCAATGCCATAGTCATTGAGCAGATTATTACGCCTCTCCTGCTGGTTAAACAGGAAATGAAGCTGGTCGCCTGTATTCATCAGTTGGAAAGAAATGCTTTCGTCAGATTCGTCATCATACTGGCTTTTGCCCATTACATTGCTCCACTCCAGGTTTCCCTTGTTGTCGAAGGACAAAACAGAGATATTGTCCGCATGATACCGGACTGCCTGGGCACTGGGCCGGGAGTTATTCCACCAGTAATACCGGCTGTAATACGGTGAGTAATAGTAATTGTTGAACGACTGGTTAAAGGGCGAACCATACAGGTAATCCCACCTGTTCCAGCTATTGAAACGGGAGGTGGTATAATAAGACTCACTGCTGATGATAAAGCCCCCGTCGCGGCGGGTCACAATATTGCGGATAAAAAAATCATTGAAGGCACCTTTCATGGTGGCATCTCCCCTTGCTTCCCGGCGCAGGTCGTCGGTAAAAGTACTGGTATCTTCCATTACCGTTCTCATCCCGGCTTTATCCCAAACATAAAAATACAATCCGTCTATATTGCCCTTTTTCTCTTTGTAGTAAAAAGAAGTAAGGAAATACCGTTTGTTATAATTGTCCACCTTCACCTGTATTTCATCCAGCATGCTCTTTTCAATATTGAGCTGCCAGGAGGATAAGCTATCAGCCTGGGCCTGCTTTATCATCATGTAGGCAAGGCTTATATTATCATTATTGTTACGGAAGAACTTGGAAAATACCAGGTCGCCATCGTTGTCCAATGCAAATTCGCCGAGGTAATCATTCCTTTCTTCCATAGGAATATAAAGACGGGACTTTTTCAGCAACTCCAGTTTTTCATTCAGCAACAGGGTGGTCATGGAATAAAGCCTTTTATTCCGGCTGTTGATCTTGAACACAGCTATCTTGCTTTTATCCTCGCTGGAAATAACAGTGTATATTTTATTATCAGCAGCAAACCCAATATGACTGGTATCCAGTTCCATCACTTCTCCAACCAGTTTTCCATTGCCGTCAATTTTTGAAGCTTTGCAATAGACCACATTCTTTTTCTGGTATTGATAGATCATATAGGCATAATCGCTATAGGGGAAGAAGTCCACATTGATCATCCGGTCGTTATCGGGTACATATTCCTGGTCTTGCCTGCCGGTCTGCTTCATCTCATTATCAAGCACTACGATGGTGTTTTTTCCCCGGTTATTTTTATAAATGAGAAAATTACCGGCGATCTTCCCTACGATCTCAAAATTCATACGCCGGGAATCATCTCTGTCCGGTTCGGAATAGACTATTTTCTGAGCGGTTACTGAAAGGGCTGAACAAACTAATAACAGGGCGAGCAACCAAGTTCTGCCTGGCATAATGATTTGATTTTTTGCTTATTAAAGTTACAGGATGCCAGCGAAAACCGGGCCTGCTTTTTTATGACTGATGCAGATATTTACCCTATTACACCAGGATACCGGAAAAAAGAAGTGATGTTGTCCGGGCATATGTTTTTTTTACACCTCTGGTAAATGAAGGTAAAAGTTGGATGGATTTTTCTTTCTAATTGGATTTTGCCTATACCTTTGCTGGCATTCCTGCAGAATTTATATCTGTACTCACCTTCGTCCTGGCAAAACAGGGCCTCGGCGGGCAGCCCAGGAAAAAAATAACAGTACAAAGTGAAAATACCTACCAACCGGGTAACCGCAGCAGGACTAATTATTGCCTTGGGAATTATTTATGGTGATATTGGGACTTCTCCTCTTTACGTATTTAACTCAATCATTGGAGGCCGGCAGGTTGAAGAAAGCCTGATACTGGGTACCTTATCCTGTATCATCTGGACTCTTACTTTGCAAACCACCATTAAGTATGTAATACTGGTGTTGAAAGCCGATAACCGGGGTGAAGGCGGCACTTTTGCCTTATATGCCCTGGTGCGGCGAAGAAAAAAATGGCTGGTCATTCCCGCCATGATCGGTGGCGCCGCTTTGCTGGCAGATGGCATCATCACTCCTCCTATCTCCATCACCTCAGCGATTGAAGGATTAAAGAAATTACCTTACCTGGGTATTGAGGATGGAAGCGACACTGTGGTAATAATAGTATTATCCATCCTGGTTCTTTTCTTCTTTATGCAGCAGTTTGGTACAGCTTCGATTGGTAAGTTTTTCGGCCCGTTGATGTTTGTCTGGTTTACCATGCTGCTGGTACTGGGCGCTATCCATGTATTTGATGATCTGTCCATTTTCAAAGCACTAAGCCCCCACTATGCCATTAACTTTTTAAGGACCTACCCGGATGGGTTTTGGCTGCTGGGTGCTGTTTTTCTTTGTACAACGGGTGCGGAAGCATTGTACAGCGACCTGGGGCATTGCGGACGATCAAATATCCGTACATCCTGGATCTATGTTAAACTTTGCCTGCTGATCCATTATTTCGGACAAGGGGCAAACCTGCTGGCTCACCGCAGAAACGTCATTGTTACTGAAGAAACCAAAAATGCGCTGGACATTAATGCTTTTTATGACATGATGCCGCAATGGTTTATCATACCGGGGGTGGTAATAGCTACCGCCGCTGCTATTATTGCCAGCCAGGCTATGGTATCTGGGGCATTCACCCTCATCAGCGAGGCCATGCGCCTTAATCTTTGGCCGAAGGTGAAGATCCGTTACCCATCGGAAGCCAAAGGACAATTGTTTATCCCTGCTATTAATCTTTTGATGTTTGCCGGTTGTGTGGGCGTTGTGTTGTACTTCCGTAAATCATCCAATATGGAGGCGGCCTATGGGTTGGCCATTATTGTTACCATGCTGATGACAACTATCCTGTTTGCCAATTACCTGGTGCTGCAACGGGTGAAATCGCTGTGGATCTATATATTCCTCGGGGCCTACCTGATCGTGGAAACCGGTTACCTGGTAGCCCTGATGGTGAAGTTTACTCATGGAGGTTATATTACACTGATCATCGGATTGGTCATGTTCCTGGTCATGTATGTCTGGTACCGGGCCCGAAAGATCAAGAACCGCTATGTGGAGTTTGTACGAATGGAACATTACATTCCTAAGATACAGGAACTCAGCAATGATAAATCGGTACCCAAGTATGCCACTCACCTTGTTTACCTTACCAGCGCCAATAATCCAAAAGAGATAGAGCATAAGATCATTTATTCTATTCTTAATAAAAAACCTAAACGGGCTGACATCTATTGGTTTGTGCATGTGGATACAGTAGATGATCCCTATACCTGCGAATACAAAGTAGAACACATCATTCCCAATGATATAATCCGGGTGGATTTCCGCCTTGGATTCAGGATGGAACCACGGATCAACCTGATGTTCCGCAAAGTAGTGGAAGACCTCGTGGCGAATAAAGAGGTAAACATCATCAGCCGTTACGAAAGCCTGGCCAGCAGTAACACCGTGGGGGATTTCCAATTCATGGTCATGGAAAAATACCTGAGCCAGGATAATGAACTGCCCTTTATCGAAAGGGTGATCATGAAATTCCACTTCTGGTTAAAAGATCACAGCCTGTCAGAAGAAAAAGGTTTTGGGCTTGACCTTGCCAATGTAACTGTGGAAAAATTTCCGTTGATAGTGGCACCGGTAACTAACCTGAAGCTGAAGCGGATAGAAGAGTAGGATGAGATGAATAGATGATAGATGAAAACGTATAGATGATAGTCTCTCAGTCACAAGCCTCTTTACTGAAATATCATCTCTGCTGTTTTCAGGCTTTATATGTTCCGATTTCTGGTTACATTTGATGACACCCGGTAATAAAAGAACTATTATCTTTTAACTATCTTCTGTTCACTTGCCAACTTTCATCTGGTATATCATCATAGGCATTGCAGCGCTGTCAATACTGGCTTATCTTTTCCAGGAGCGGCTGATCTTTAAGCCGGAAAAACTGAAACAGGATTTTGAATTCAAATACGATGCCCCCTTCCGGGAATATTTTTTTGACATAGAGCCTGGTGTTCGGATCAACGGGTTGCATTTTCACCGGGAAAACCCCAAAGGACTGATCCTGTATTTTCATGGTAATACCCGGAGCATAAAAGGATGGGCCCGTTACGCCAAGGATTTTTACCGGTATGATTATGACGTGGTATTGGTGGACTACCGCGGTTTTGGCAAAAGCACCGGCAAGCGCAGCGAAAAAGAGATGCTGAGCGATATGCAGTTTGTGTACAACAAACTGAAAGAAAAATACCATGAAGATCACCTGATCGTGTATGGCCGCAGCATGGGTAGCGGATTTGCCTCCAAACTCGCTACCGACAACAGTCCCCGTTATCTTATCCTCGATGCCCCTTATTTTAACTTTCTGCGTGTCATTGAACGTTTTCTGCCCATACTG
>CALSAT010000250.1:0-6031 GCA_943372905.1 Bacteroides fragilis
TGTGTCAGCAGTGCCGGTAAAACATTCATGCTCCAGATCTACCGGGCCATCCAGCACGGCTATTTTTATTGCCGGATCCCCATAAGTTATCGCCTGTAAGGCGGGTAATCCTGAAATCGTACTCATAGTATAAGGTCCTGTTGGTTTTATTGCATCCTGCGATACATTCGGTTGCCTGAACTCATTGCTGAAAATCCAGTCAATGCCTTTTATTCGCTATAACTAACCAGGAGACTTAACTTCTTTCTGTAATTGAAAGCGGCGTACAGAATTGAAATCTAAAATAGGAAGGATGAAAACGTGTTGGTTACGGACGATAGCTATCGTCCGGCTATTGTCCTATCGTCCGTTGCAGCAGTATTTATCCAGTAAGGGTTTTATTACCCTGGAAATATTATTCTTTGTCTTCTCATTTCTTTCGGCTTCGTGTCTTAGTTTCCGGAAATCCCTTTTGGGGTATTTATCTTTTGGAGGTGCCTGTAAATGCTTGCGGAGATAGACAAACAATCCCCGGTTGCCGATCACTTTAATAGCGCCGGATTCATGCAGTACATAAAAGAGAGTAAGAAATGGCAGCAGGTGTTTGGATGGCAGCTCAATTGTAAAATCTGTTTTCAACGGATCAAAAAGAAGGTAGAGTTGTTTTTTACAACTGACCTGTTGAAATGTTTTCGTCAGGTCGTCCACAAAAAGGTCCAGTTGTTTATCTCCCTGCCAGTCCAGGTTCACCGGTTTTGAGAACAGGCTGCCGGAACCATTCTTCTTTTCTTTATCTGTCAGCGTTACTAACTTGATGTTGGCAGGGTTCAGCAGTCTTTCTAAAACAGAAAAATCCCAGCCATATTTATCATAGGTTTTCCGGGCTGTTTCTATCAGCAGATCAAAATATTCCGCCAGTTCCAGCGCAGAAAGATAATAGGTCTCCCTTATAAGGAAGGTGGCGAGTTCTGCGATCTTCAGCTCTTTGACTGCTTTTTGTTGACCATGCCGGATATCATGCAGGGGTTTGTAAATGCTGGTGACAAATTCCCGGCTGGTAAGTACCAGTTGTGAGATGATGCTATACTTATTGTGGCTTTGTGCGGCCTGGTAAAAATCGTTGAGTGAGGATTGGATATTGTGATAAATACAAAGATCATTGAGGATAAAAATGATCTCTGCCTGCTGATGCGGTAAGTAATACTTCTTTAAAAAGTCAGCAAATGTCATGGCTTCAGTATATTTCCGGCGGTCATTTATACCACTGGTTAATTGCCACTAATTGCCTTACCATTTTTGCAACAAAAGCCAACAGACCTGCTGCCACACCGGTGGAGCTCCCTGCGCTGAACTTTTTGTTGATATTAAAGAAATCAATACTGCTGTCTTTTTACGGCTGCACGAACTTTGACAAAAGCAATGCGTAAAATAGATCAAAGGATCTATCCGGCCAATACCATATTTATGGTATTCTGACTGAAAAAAGGGGGAAATATACCATTCAAACGGGCTATTGATAAGATGGAGAATATATTAACGGCTGCTGCTGCCTCTTTCTGCCGACAGCCGCCGCCGCTCTATTTTAATAACGGAAAATTTCCAATCACTCCATACGCCGTTTTGTTTCTCCCGGTATTTGCCGTCACGGGCTTCGAAGATCAGTACATCGTTCTGATCATACTTATAAAACCCTGCTGTTTTGCTATTGGTTCGCCTGGTATTTATATATACTCACTTCACCGTGGTAAAGAAATATTCCTGGTATTCTGACTGGTCCGGTGAACCATAGGTAAGCTGTACTGATCTTTTCCCGGTAAGGGTGAATAGTATAGAACTGAATGTAAATCCAAATCCCCTCTCCCGGTAAGCCCGGCAGACGGGGTTGTACTGATCATCTTTTGACCGCAGGGTTGTTTTTATAAGATCTGCTGTAATGGCACCGGCTTGTTTTCCTAATCGCTCCTGCAGTGAAGCCATGCGGACCACACTGTTATCTGCAGGGTTGAGTCCTGCCTGGTTTTTTTCAAACAATCGCTTATACCAGGGTTTTACATCGTCATTTGCCAGTGCATGATTGGTATGATATACCAGGGAACCATTTCCTCCGGAAGGAATAAAACGGACCACCTTATTAGCGGAGGCTTCAAAATCATACACACTGTCGGCGATGCCGAGAATATAGTTTTGACCGGACGCATGTTTTATATTTTGCAGGAGACCGATCGCTTCTTTTCCATTTTGCTGACGTAGTACCGCCCGGATGATAAAGGCAACGGGCAATCCATCTGCTGCGCCCTTTAATTCCAGTATCGTGTTCATGCACATGCCGATGCCGTGGGCATTCATGCCATTCAGTGCCACGAGTCCTGCGCAACTGATGATATATTGTTCCGGCTCATCCGCGGAGGCAGGAATATGGAACAGCACCTGCCCACCCTGCATATAATTCTCCACATCCATATTCTGTGCGATATAGGCCGGCCGGCTGCCTGTGGCGGCGGCGCCCATGCCGCTGCAATGATGCCGCGGCTCATTTCTTTTTGTATCCAGGTAGACCCAAAACTCATCAAGCAACTGGAAGGCGAACACCTCTTTGTAAGACTGACCGGACCCTTCGGCTATGCCCTTTATCTCTTCCAGGATAAAGGGAGTATATTTCCGGGTGATGGGTTCAAAATTGGTGGCGGCAAGAAAATCACTGATCAGAGAATCGGGATCGCTGCTGCGCATATTCTCTTTCCATTTTAGAAAGATATCTGCGATCACTTCTTTCAGTTGGGAACCATGCTGTAATCCTCTTTCGTAAGCACTGCCTTTCAGTTCCACTACGGGTACCTTTTTATCGTTTAGTCCCTGAGCGTACAAGTGGCTGCTGTACAGGAACAGGACGCTGATCAACGTTGCTTTGCGGGCTATGGCATATATATTTTTGATTGCTGGCATGATCACTGATTTTTTGAGGTTATTTGCTGTATCGCTTTTGGGGGCTGCTATTTAAAGTTAGCGCAGCGGCAGATCATCTCACGGCCATTCATCATATAGTTAGTGATAATTTTTAATAAGCTTTTGCAACGGGTATTGATCGTGATAGCTGGCGGGATGAAAAACAACAGCTTGTATCAACCAAATTACTGTTCAGCTAAAGCTTAAAAAGAAGGCTGCTTTATATTTGGTTTTTTACACAGTTCATGTTGGTGGCCGTGACAATTACGCTAGCGGCATTTCAAATATACTTTTAGGCTATCAATTTGTTCTTGTAAATCGCTTGCTCTAATCTCGGGTGAAAGAAGTAGGCCGCCAGTGGCAATTGGCATAAAAAGGCTTCGATTTGTTGTTTTCGATAGATGTTTAAGTATTTCAATACCGTATCCCTTTTCATTTACTATGTTCATTTTATTTGTCTCAATGAAAAGTGCTTGGTCACATAGTGAACTATTATTAATGAAATGGTCAACAGACATTGAGTCATTTATGTTTGCCAAGGTTATATCACCTTTAACGGCACTTTTACACCCGACTAAAATGAATGCCAAGGTCACGCCGCAAGTAATCATTGCGTTGAGTATAGATCTCAATTTTTCAATTTTAACGAGGTGTCGAAAACATGGCAGCCAACGTCAGTTTGTGAAAAAACCGCTGCCGCTCTATAAATATACATACTATGTGAATGAAGGCAAAGCGGGAATAATTTTTCTATGTCAACTTGATAAGGGATATTGAAACCTTCAAAACTTTGTACATAGCTATTAGGAAAGTCTTTATGGATTGCCGGATGCTGCGGCCCCCTGCCCCTGATCTTCTAATTGATAAAGGATTACTGTTTCCCCCTTTCTTTTCTTGCCTTACTTTTTTTCTTGATAAAAAAAGTAACAAAAAAAATCAAGGACAAACAAATGCTCCGCTGTTTGTCCGGCCACGCACAGGGACTCCGATTGTTTGAGTGTTGCGTTAAAGGTTTCGAGGTGATTATGGAAGACTCCGCTGTGTATTACTCGACGCATCGAAAGGCGCTGTGCCCCGCCTTGCCTTTTTTAAAGTAGTTTGTTTTCTTATGGAAGGGCGGGACAAGGCGCTGGAAGAGATTGATAGTTCGGTTGGTGGTGTTTAATTCAAACAGCACCACTCTTTTCCAAGTCTCTTTTGTTACCTTACTTTTTTTCTTGATAAAAAAAGTAACAAAAAAATCAAGGAAAAAAGAATGCTCCGCCTTTTTTCCAGCCCACGCACAGGGACTCCGATTGTTTGTGAGTTGCTTTACAGGTTTCGTAGTGATGGTGGAAGACTCTGCTGCGTTTTATGCGATGCATCGAAAGGCGCTGTGCCCCGCCTTGCTTTTTTTTATAGCAGTTAGTTTTCGTATTGAAGGGCGGGACAAGGCGCTGGAAGAGATTGATAGTTGGCTTACTGGTGTATTTGCTTTGCTGCTAAGTCTGCACACAGCAACGGCGTGATGTCTTTTTGAGGAAGACCAGCAGGGGGAGACTTAGCCTTTAGTTAGGTTTTTACACAGTTCGTCCTATGCTGGCATTAGTATTTATTGAAACGTATAAACTTCAACAATAGACTCGCCAATACTTTTGCCTTTTAAAACATCGCATTCAATTAAAATTTCAATGTGATTTGTATTGTAGTCTGCTAGTTTAGCTATTTGACCTAAAATATTTTTTGAAAATATTGCTTCTATACTTGCTATTGTTCCTTCTCGATTAATTCCCGCAAAAACGAACCAATTAGTTTTCTCTTTATAAGGATTTGAAAATTTATATATCAACCCATACTCTTTTCCATTTCTTTGTGAATAATCAACTTTCTCCTCAGGCAAAGCAGGTGAAATGTCGGATAAATATGTAAGATTTTTTGCCTTATCGTAAATTTTGAAATGACCATTAATTAAATCCGGCTCTAAACTCAAATTGTTTTTGCCGTTAAACAATTCAAGAATTGTTTTCGATACCTCATTTTTTTTGGGACCGCCAAAGGATATAATATTTTGTTTTAAGTCTTTACCATTTATGTTTTTATTAAAATTGAGTTTCAAACTTGCATTTATTCCTAAATTCTTTCTTAATATATCTAAAGCAGTCATATCTGCTAAAGTAAAGTTATCAGCTTCTGTACGTCCTGTATAAACTTCAAATTCGTTGAATTTTATGTGCTCCCAAAACCAAACAGAACTTGATTTGGGTAATAAAACTTCTTCGAATTTGCTGATTATATGTTTAGCCAACCCGTCTTTTATTGCATTTATATTATTTTCATTATAAACGAGATAAATAACACCTTGTAAGTCAGAAGGGACGTTTGATATTTCTGTAGAACTTACAAGCAGAATTACAATTTTTTCTTTTCCGATTGCAAAACCTACTTCATAGAAAACATTTGGGTTCCTATCTGAAATTTCAAAAATACAAATCCACGAATCCTCAATTTGCACTCTCATATCAATATGCAACAAATCTCCTAATACGATATTAAATTGCTGCGGGTCAAGTTTAATATCTTTAATAAAATCTTTCAATTTCAATTCAGCAATTTGGCAAGATTCTTTGACAGTATTATGCAACTCCTCTACTTGAAACTTGTCGCTTACAAATTGAAACCCGTAAAATATTTTTAAATTAAATGGTAAAATATTTCTAGTTAAGGTCTTCATAATGCTACCAAGTTTAATGGTGTACCCATATTACTGATAAAGTTCGGGTGTTTGCGAAAGCAGGTATTCAATGAATGTTCAGCCCGGTACAAATGCCCATTTGAAAATATGTTTTTCAAGTTGTGAACTAAAGCTGAACATTGAACGCCGAGCCTGAACTGCTGCTGATACTTGCTGATAAATGCTACAAATCATGCCCCAATTGCACAAAACTTTTTGTCACCTAAAGCTTTGTTGACGAAGCGTCCTTACAAATTCAAAAGTTCCCAACTTTTTTGATAACCGTCAATGATGTTGTTATTTAAAATATTTTCAGTTACATGTGCAACACTCACATTAGTTGTCGGATTATTTGTAATGGCCGCTTCAATATGATTCAAATTTTCCCAATCCTCTTTG
>CALSAT010000251.1:0-6029 GCA_943372905.1 Bacteroides fragilis
TAAAAATCCTGGCCTGAGCCCTGAAGAACTGATGAAAACAGACGCAAAGAAAATACTGGATGAGGCAAAGTATAAGCCTAAATAGGAGCTCGGATATTACTTCAATAGGTTTCCCCAATACAGGCAATCTGTTACTGTTTCAGTTGCAACCACTTTTTTAGTCAAAACCTCTACAGTCATGTGTTTGGGCTGAATATTTGCCTACTTTTACCGCAATCATGAAATCTCTCGCTACCACACTTACAGACCCGGTATATACTCCCAAGGAACGATTCA
Source organism: Bacteroides fragilis (assembly GCA_943372905.1). Taxonomy (GTDB): domain Bacteria; phylum Bacteroidota; class Bacteroidia; order Chitinophagales; family Chitinophagaceae; genus JJ008. Next base: position 277 of record CALSAT010000251.1, read on the forward strand.
ACAGCTATGATAAATTCTGGCTGCGCTTAATGAATGATAAACGGGACCTTCCCTTTATCTATCTTCTTACCAAGATTCATATACTGGTTCTGCCAGTAGCCATTCTTCTATTTACCCCGGTATTGACAGGCTGGTGGTGGTGGGCAGTGGCAGTTCCGTATTTCTATATTTCACAATTGTATTTCAAAGGAAGGTTTGGCCTGATGTTTCATTGCCTCTGCCATCGCAAGATGTTTAAAGCACCGTACCAGCGACCATTCCATGCGTATATCACCTGGATTCTTTGTCCTTTGTTTGGTCATGCTCCGGAAGGGTATTTCAGTCACCACATGGGGATGCACCATATTGAGAACAATATGCCGGATGATACCAGCAGTACCATGTCTTACCAGCGGGATAGTGTGAGAGGCTTCCTAAGGTATTTTTTCACTTTCATCTTTGTGGGAGTTATTAATACTATCCGCTATTTATTTAACCGGAAAAGAAAGAAGCTGTACCAGCGCCTTACTGCCGGTGAATATATTTACCTGGCCTTCTGCATCGCCATGTGTTTTGTAAACCTGAAGGCAACCCTGCTGGTTTTCATAGTGCCGTTGCTGTTTGCCAGACTGGTGATGATGCTGGGCAACTGGACCCAGCACTCCTTTGTGGATGCTAAAGACCCTGAGAACCTTTACACCAGTTCTATTAACTGCATTAATACGGTATATAATCACACCTGCTGGAATGATGGCTACCATATCATCCATCACCTGCGCCCGGGTATGCACTATACAGAAATGCCGGAAGAGTTTTTGAAACGCAAGAACGAGTTTGCCCAACATAAAGCCATTGTGTTTGATGGCATTCACTACCTGCACATCTTTACCTGGCTGCTTACCAAACGATATGATAAGCTGGCTGATAACCTGGTGAATATAAATGGCACCATGTTTCAGTCGAAGGAAGAAGCCATTGCTTTAATGAAGGAAAGAACGAGGCCGATACATATGGCCTCCTGATAAGGGGATCAATATCAACAAACGGATGAAATGGCCAGGAGCTGATGCGGCTTTGATCAGGCAATATTTCTTTTTTCCTCGCTAAAAAGTCTGCTTTCCAGCGCACCTGCCAGTTCCACTACTGCTTTGTTGTCTTTGTTCAGTGCATCACGGGTCTTTGTAGGAAAAATAGAAATGCCGTTGTAAATGCTATAGTGCAGGGTCAGGTTATGACCTTTGAAACGGAACTCCCAGTCGATGGTATCAAAGTCATCTTCTTTGTTGGAAAACTTTACATCAAAATCGTGGCTGAGAACATTAGCTACTCTGTAGAACTGTTTTAAACCGCCGTCATCTGAGATGATGGCTTCCGTGCAGCCAAGCGAGGTTCGTAGGGTGAGGCTCATAGTTAAGGTGTTTAATTGCTTTCATAGACCGAATGGCGAATGAATTAGCTGCACACCAATAAACTAACTTCTGAATTTTTTTGCCTTTTTCGCATCTTTAGCGGCTTTGGGGTCGCCACTGAGAATTTTTTCGGCCCCTACATTTTTTCCATTGGTGGGGCAACCGCTTTTGCGTTTGAACATATTGCTGAGCTTGCCGCAGGAAGACAGCAGTATGAAAAGGCTCATTGTGACTGCAAAAAATCGAAGGTTTTTCATTGTATACAGGTTGCTTTAATAACGAATGTAAGGCTTAATAATTGCATATAACAGCGTAAAGATACGAGCGGTCAACTGGCTATGTATAAGAGGTAATTGGTAAATGGCAATGGGAAACTTTGATTTTCAACGGCTTACTGCCAATTGTCCATTGTCTATTGTTCCCTGAACCAATCTGCATATCTCACATAATTATTGGCGATACGGTTGATCTCCCCGTGGATCAGTTCCTCTGAAATATCCTTTACTTTTTTGGCAGGTACCCCGGCATAAATGCTCCCTGACTCACAAACAGTATTTTCCAGTACGACCGCCCCTGCTGCGATGATCGTATTGCTGTGTATTACCGAATTGTCCATGACTATGGCTCCCATGCCTATGAGTACGTTATCATGAACAGTACAGCCATGCACTATCGCATTGTGCCCAATTGATACATTATTCCCGATGGTTGTCCCATACTTTTGAAAGGTACAATGGATGCAGGCCCCATCCTGCACATTCACTTTGTTGCCCATTTTAATAAAATTCACATCGCCCCGCACCACCGTATTGAACCAAAAGCTGCAGTCATCACCGGCGATCACATTGCCAACAATAGTGGCATTGGGTGCCAGAAAACAATTTTTACCAAACTGCGGGTGTTTATCTTCTACGGGTAATAGTAAAGCCATTTTATAATTAAGAATTAGTAATTAAAAATTAATAATCGCCTGATGTCAACCCGTTGTTGTTTTACCAGAGCATTGCCTTCTTTCACTATAATAGCCTAGTTGCGAGTCACGAGGTTATGTTCAGCAAATATGCTGAATCTTTGCGTTCTTTGCACGGTCAGTAAACAATAACCGGTCATCTTTTTTTATGAATCAACGGGAACTTTTTTTGCGTCATGTGGCCCAAACCTCACCAACCCCGCTGGCCCTGGAGATCGTAAAAGCAGATTGCTGCACCTTGTATGATGCCACAGGGACGGAATACATTGATCTTATAGGCGGCATCAGTGTTGCTAATGTGGGGCATCGACACCCTAAAGTGATCGCTGCCATTCAGCAACAACTGGATGCTTACCTGCATATTATGGTTTATGGTGAAATGGTGGAAGCCCCGCAGGTACAATATGCCCAACTGCTTACCGATCATTTACCCGCTTCGCTCAATTCGGTTTATTTCACCAATTCCGGTGCTGAGGCAGTGGAAGGGGCGATGAAACTGGCCAAACGGGTAACGGGCAGAACACAGATCATTGCGTTCAATCAATCTTATCATGGCAGCACACAGGGGGCACTGAGTGTGCTGGGTGATGAATACTGGCGCAATGCTTACCGTCCGCTTTTACCGGATGTGCTTCACCTGGCATATAATTCTTTTGAATCATTAAATGAGATAACGGCACAAACAGCCTGTGTGATCGCCGAAACCGTGCAGGCGGAAGCAGGTATCAATGCTCCCTCTGCCGAATGGCTGCAAGCCCTTCGGGAAAAATGTACCGCCACTCATACCTTACTGGTGCTGGATGAGATTCAAGCCGGGTTTGGCCGCACTGGCAAACTTTGGGGTTTTGAACATTTTGATATAGTACCCGATGTATTATTATTAGGTAAAGCATTGGGCGGCGGTATGCCGCTGGGTGCTTTTATTGCAGATAAGCAATTAATGGATGCCTTTACGGAAAACCCGGTGCTGGGCCATATCACCACTTTTGGAGGGCATCCGGTTTGCTGTGCGGCCGGCATGGCGGCTATGAAGGCCCTGCTGGAAGAAGGGTGGATAGATACGGTAAAAAAGAAAGAAACATTGTTCAAGTCATTACTTACTCATCCGAAAATAAAAGCGGTACGTTCTTTTGGTTTGTGGATGGCAGTGGAGTTTGATTCGTTTGAAACCAATAAGAAAATAATTGATGCCTGCATTAATGAAGGGGTGCTGACAGATTGGTTTTTGTTTGCGTCCCATTGTTTACGCATTTCTCCGCCGTTGATGATTTCGGAGGAGCAGATTGAGAAGGCTTGCGAGGTGATTCAAACAGCCTTAAATTCCCCGATGTAGGGAACACTATTTAGTTACTTCATCTTTTTCCATTCTCCAGCTACCAGAAGAAGAATAATTATTTACAATGCCGTCTCCGTCAATAAAGGAATAATCAATGTACCAGGTGCCTTTAAAATAATACCGTTTCGAGAAGATCCTTTTTTTCAGGCGCCCTTTATATCTAACGGGTATGGGGGGCTGGTTGTGATCAGCAATAGCCTGTCCATTTTCATCAGTTGTTAGCAAACCAGGGTAACGTTTAATGAAGGATATCTTCTTCTCATTTAAGACGCCATCAATTACTGCCGGCGATTTAAAGAAAAGCCTGGTGTAATTATCATCACACAGACCTGAAAACACACCGTCATAAAATTTTACTCTTATCTCAAATGGGTTTTTCCGGGACCTGCTATTTGCAGGGTATCCTTTACCATATTTGAAGTATCCTTTCCAATTGCCCTTGAGATCACCCTTCATTAGTGCTATAATTTGATTTGTTTGAAAAGCAAAGCCGCCAACAACGCCCCAGCGACCGGTCCCACCACCGGTATCCAGCTATAGCTCCAGTCGCTGTCTCTTTTTCCTGGAATTGGTAAAAAGAAATGAGCGATGCGGGGCCCAAGATCTCTTGCCGGGTTAATGGCATAGCCGGTTGGCCCGCCGAGTGAAAGGCCGATACCCAAGACCAATAAAGCAACAGGTAAGGCATCAATTGTTATAAACGGTGTTTTGGGCTGCGACATAGTCAATGCGCCGAAGGTTAAAACAAAGGTTCCTATTATCTCTGTTGCAAGATTATGCCCCACATTACGAATAGCCGGTGCGTTGCAAAAAACAGCCAGCTTGAGGTCTTTATCTGCTGTGACTCCAAAATGCTGTTTATAAGCCAGCCAGGCAATTGTAGCACCGGTAATGGCACCGCTAAATTGTGCCGCTAAATATGTGAACAGCAGTGATGAGTCAAAAGCTCCTGTTGCCGTTAGCGCAATGGTGATGGCCGGATTCAGGTGACCACTACCCCCTAATTTTACTGAAGAATACACACCCAGGAAAACGGCGATGGCCCAGCCAAAAGTGATTACGATCCAACCACCGCCCTGGCCTTTGGAATTGGTGAGTAATACATTGGCCACTACGCCACAACCCATAATGATAAGCAAAGCTGTACCGGCAAATTCGCCGAGGAAAGGAGACATAAGCAATCAGTTTAATTTGGAAGATAATTATTCGCTATTAAAATAAAGCTATTGAGTTGTTCTTTTTTCCAGTTCTCCTCTCTGCCCAATTCTTCTGCTAACAAACTTGTTACCAATGGAGCTGCCTGAACTGCTGCTTTTGCATCGAGCAGCAATTGCCGGGTGCGACGGGACAAAAAGTCTTCTGTGGTCAGGCACATTTCTGTTGCCACGGCTTTTTTCACCATGGCCTTCAATGCTTCCTCTGATAAAGAAGTGATGACAACAGGAGCCGTTTGTTCATCATGCCCATGCAAAGGCAGGTTTTGAGTAATGCAGGGCTTATTTGCTAATCCACCGGTTGTGATAGCGATATTAATAACATCTTCTGCCATCTTTCTGTAAGTGGTCCACTTGCCGCCGGTAATAGTTATCAGCCCGGAATCTCCAACCGTTACCAGGTGGTCTCTTGATAAGGCAGCTGTTTTCTTGCTCCTGCCTTTTACCAGGGGCCTCAAACCGGCAAATGTGCTTTTTATGTCACTGTGTTGCGGGTCTTTGCTTAGGTAGCGGCCAATATGTTGTAAAATAAAGTCAATCTCTTCCTTCAAAGGAATTGGTTCGGCATCAATAATGCTAACGGGTGTATCAGTAGTACCCAATACGATCTTATTATGCCAAGGTACTGCAAATAAAACCCGCCCATCATCTGTGCGGGGTATCATAATGGCAGTATCTCCCGGAAGAAAATCTTTGTCCACTACCAGATGTATGCCCTGGCTGGGATTAATGATGTTCTCATGTGCTGGGTCATCCATTTTCATAACCGCATCTGTAAAGACGCCGGTAGCATTGATGACCACTTTGCTCCGTACTTCATATTCTTTACCGGTAAGCTGGTCTTT